>CAYOTH010000210.1:0-4214 GCA_964406835.1 uncultured Oscillospiraceae bacterium | reverse complement strand
TCGCATAAGAAGACGCATTGCGAGGTCGCATTGTGGATTCTTTGACAGGCTGAAAACTCACTGAAATCCTGTGATTTTCAGTGAGTTTTTTGTGTGTCGGGTCATGAAATGCTTCCAGCTTCAAATAAGGCGGAGCACAGCGGGGAAAGGAACGGATGAAGCCGCCGATAATGTCCTGAGCAAGCGAGTGACAATCGGCTTGGCGGCATGAGGTGATGGCGAGAGAAGATGATCCTCATGGGCATCGAGCAGGCGAGATAAAGGCAATGGCCTGGCTGCATGTAAAAAGGATGGCGTTTTTTAGAAATACAGGTCCTGGAGGAAGGAACATAAGCAGTAATTTCCGGGCGATTGCGCGGGGGATCAGCTAGAGGGACGCGGGCAATCAACGCGTTTGTATAGGACCAAGATAAACAAAGCGTTGGGAAGGCAGTCTGATTTGGCTGTAGAGTTCGTGCTTCGCCGTATGGGAAAGCTGATGGTGTTTTTTCTGGAACACAGACCTTGGGGGCAATTTGAAGGGGAACGATTTACTTTGAAAAAATTTCAAGGTGATTGCGCGATCGATCAGCAGGGGGATTAGAAATTTTCTCTTGCCGAGGCGCGCTTGCCGGGCGAGATGCCCATGTGCTGTTTAAAGCAGCGGCAGAAGTAGCTTTCGTCCTGAAAGCCGGTTTGCGCGGCGGCTTCGGCGACGGTATAGCGACCGCTCAGGAGCAGATCGTCGGCGCGCTTTAAACGCAGCGAAAGCAGATAATCAATGGGCGAGGCGTTATAGACCTGCCGAAAAAGCCGCCTGAAGTGTGTCGGGCTGAGGGCGCAGGCGGCGGCCAGCTCATTCAGCGTGAGATGGGCGGCATAGTTGGCCTCAATGAGCTGCAGTGCGGGCAGTGTTTTTTCATAGGCATCGCCTTTGACCGCGCCGCGCATACGCTCGTCGAAAAAATCGGCCAGCAGAGTATAAAGCGCGGCCTGACAGCGCAGGGCATAGCCGCTTCGGCGTCCGTTCCAGGCGCGCAGAAGCTCGTCCAGGCGGGAAATCCAGCTTTCCCGATGGCGCATGGTGATGATTTCGATTTTTTGTGAAGTATTGACCTGAGAGAGCTGTCCCGAGCCGTGAAGCACGGTAAAGTTGATTGTGTAGTGTAGGAAAGGGACGTTTCCTTCGGCGCAGACGGTGTACTGCGTTCCTGCCGGGATAAAGGCGGCTTCTCCGGCAGCAAGAAAGAGCAGCGATCCGTCGGATAGCGCATAGCGCGCCGTGCCGGACAGTGCGGCGACCAACCCGCAGACGCGCCGTCCTCCGGCATAATTGGTATAGGGACGGCCGGTCATCACGCCGTACTGAGCCAGCGTAATATCGCCGAGAGTTAGGCTGTAATCTTCTATATAAGCCATGAGATCGCCTCCGAATTTATCATAGGAGATGGGCGGAATTTTGTCAAGCATCATGGACAGATTGTGCTAAAATTGGACAGATGCTCGCTTGTGCGGCGGCGACGCGGCTGATATAATAAAGCCAGATCATCAACCGACAAGGAGGAGATATTCATGAAGAAGATTCCCGTGTATGCCTGGTATTTCCCAAACTGGCACCCCGGCGATCCGCTGAACGAGCGTTGGCATGGCCATGGCTGGACGGAATGGCAGGGTGTCAAGTACGCCGCGAAGCGCTTCGAGGATCATGTGATTTATCATCCGCTGTGGGGCTATGAAGACGAATCCGATCCCGAAGTGATGGGCCGCAAGATCGATACGGCGCTTGAATACGGCATTGACGGCTTCATGTGGGATTTTTACTGGTTCGAACAGGAGGGCGGCTATCGGCTGAAGGCGCTTGAGGCGTTCTTTAAGGCGATGCAGACGCGCAAGCGCTTTAAAATTGCACTGATGTGGTGTAATCATGACCCGATCTATGTTCATCCGGCGCCCTATCGCAATGTGGCTCGTTCTCTTTTGCCGGGCGAATTGTCTCCGCAGGGCTTTTATAACGGCACGGAATATATCATTCGCCAGTGCATGAACCAGGATTGCTATATGATGATCAACCATGAAGGCCAGGAGAAGGTCTACTTTGTGCTCTGGCATGTGCCGAAGTTCTTGACAGGCATGGGCGGTGTTCAGGGCGCGCGCATGGCGTTGGATGATTTCCGTGAGCGTGTGCGCAAGGCGCTGGGCAAAGCGCTGTATCTGGCTGTTGCCAATTATGACAAGCATTCGCCCGATGAGGATACGGCGTTCCTGAAGAGCCTGGGCGTGGACGGCTGCGTCAAATACGGCTGGCCGCACGATCCCGGCGAGGACGCCGTTTGGCCGGCCTTCCCGTATTCGCGTTTTGTTGACGGCGGCATTGCCAGCTATGCGCCGGATACCAAGAGCATTCATCTGCCGCTGAACATCACCGTTTCTCAGGGCTGGGATTGCAGCCCGCGCACCGTGCCTTCGGATATGTATGATAACATCGGCTATCCCTATTGCTGGATTACGGACAAAAAGAACGTCGGCGATTTTAAGCGCGCTTTGCTGGCCGCTCGTGATTTTTATCTGAGCGATCAGTTTACCGGCGATTTTATTACGCTCTCGACCTGGAACGAGTGGACGGAGGGCAACTTCCTGGAGCCCTCCGTGGAGGACGGCTATGCCTATCTGGAGGCTGTCCGCGAGGTTTTCGGAAACGGCAACGTCGATTAATCAAAGCCTGTCGGGGCATTTTGACAAGCAGAGCGCTTGGCAAAATGCCCCGCTTTTTTTATGGACTGAACGAGCGTGATCGCACCCAGTTTAAGTAAAGTCATGAAGCGCCGAACATGGCCGGGGACGCGAAGAGGGAAAGTGCGGCAATTTTCAGGGTGCCAAACGCCATATAAGCCTGCATCAATCGTCAGCGGAGGCTTGACAGAAGCGTGAGGCTGTGATGCGTTCTTCCAAAGGTGTTCAGGCCGTCGCTGGATTGCGGGCCGCGTTAGGACCATTCGCTAAAATCGATTATCCGTAGGAAAATTGCAGAAGCGCAAGGCATTCGGGGGCTGGACAAACGCGCTTCTTCTGGCTATAATAAAGCGGAAGAACTTGAAGTGGGCAGGAGGAACGGGAACATGATGCCGGGATGGATGGGATATGTTCTAGGGGCCATGAACGGCCTGAGCTTTTTAGTATACAGCGCGGCTTGGCGATGCTCGCGCCGCCGCCCCAAGCGGCCTTTTGATGGGCTGCTGACGGTGCTTTCGGTTCTGGGCGGTTCGCTGGGCATTTTGCTGTCCATGGCGCTGTTTGACCGCAAAGCCGAAAAGGAGAATATGATGTTGCGTGTGCTTTCAGCCTGTATGCTGGTGATTCACACGGCGCTTTATCTGTTTTTCCGGAGAGAGCCTGCGGGCGCGCTGAACGGGAATATCGGGGCGTTTTTAATGCAGCATAGCGTTTTGAGGTTTTATCTAATCGGGATCAATGTGATCGCGCTGGCGGCGTTCGGGTGGGATAAGCTCTGCGCCATTCGCGGCCGACGCCGGATCCGGATTGTCACGCTGCTGGCCTTGGCCTTTCTGGGCGGCAGCGTGGGCACGCTCATGGGAATGTATGGCTTTCGGCATAAGACGCAAAAGAATTACTTTACCCGGGGCGTGCCGCTGATGCTGATGATGCAGGCTGTGGTGCTCTTTGTCCTGATGAATATCTAGTGTTCGGGGCGGTGGAAGGATTGGACGCTTTGGAGGGATTTTCTGATGAGGTCGGGCTGTAGCCGCCCAAAGCCTTGGGGGCTTGAAGTGATTTGGGTGAGCTTCTTTTGGGTTTCTGGCCATCCTCTATATTTACTGGGCGCGTGATGTGCTTGTATCCTGTCGGCAATCAGGCGCTGCACCGGCCAATAAAAAAACGCGCCTGCGTATGATTTGAACCATACGCAGGCGCGTTTATCGATTACTTCGCGGCTTTCCACTCGTCAAACTTGGCCTGATACCAGTCGATCACGTCGTCGATGCCGACGCTCTTGAGCGCGTCGCGCAGCATGGGAACGTATTCTTCAGCATCCAGCGCGCCGACCTCGAGCAGCGGCGCATACTCGGCAATGGCGCCGTTGATGCCCGCGATCTTGTCGGTGATTTCGTCGGTGAGGGGATTGAAGCCCAGCATCGGGGAATCGATGGCGGATTCATTGAAGGCGATGTACTGATCCCACTTGTCGTCTGGCTCGCCCACCATCAGGTAGGAGATGA
>CAYOTH010000209.1:0-4270 GCA_964406835.1 uncultured Oscillospiraceae bacterium | reverse complement strand
GCTGACGGTCAGCCCCGCGCGCTGCACCCATTGCGGCGAGTGCATGAAGCATTGCCCGCATCCGGATCACTGCACGGCCTGCGGCGCTTGTCTGGCCTATTGCAAAATGGGTTTGAGGCGTCTGGCCGGAACGCGTATGGAATCCGAACAGCTGGCGCGCAAGCTGCTCAAGGGGTGTTCGCTCTTTGAGGAGAGTGGCGGCGGCGTCACCTTTTCAGGCGGCGAGCCGCTGATGCAGTGGCCCTTTGTGCGCGATGTGATAACGCATCTTGAGGGCGTTCACTGCGCGGTGGAAACTTCGGGTTTTGTGAGCGACGAGGTTTTCCGCGAGGTCATGCAGACCTTTGATCTGATTATGATGGACATCAAGCTGACTGACCCACAGCGGCATAAGCACTTTACTGGCGTGGACAACGCGCCCATACTGCGCCATGCCGATATGCTGCGCGAGGGCGATACGCCCTTCATCATTCGGATGCCGCTGATACCGGGCGTCAATGATGAGCGCGCGCATTTTGAGGCGGTGGCCGCGCGTCTGGAGGGCGCCAAGTCCTTGCAGCGCGTCGAGTTTTTGCCCTATCACAAGACCGCCGGCGCGAAGTATTCGCTGGTGGGCATGGAGTACGCCCCCGAATTTGACGTCGAGCGTCCCGTGCAGATCGATCCCGAGCCGTTTAATAGACGCGGCATTGAAGTCATAACCATGTGACAAAACCCCTTCTTCTTCGTGCGGCCTGCCTTGCCGTATCGAAGGGGAAGGGGTTTTTGTGTGCGCCCTGACAGGGGCTTAAACTGTCCGTTGAACAGGAGAACCCAGCGGGCTGGGAAAATCAATTGCTGCTTGGAGGGTTTCTCATTCGCTCAGGGCGCTTGCGCTGGTTATCGCTTTGCGGATGGTTTGCACGCGCAGGTTGTTTCGAGCTTTTTTGCGAGGCAATTCAAGATCATGCGCCGTTCACAGTAAGCGTTTGCACAGAACGTGACAGGGGAGTGAGATTATGGCCTGAGCTGTGGTTAAGGGCGTTAGTTTCCGGCACTCAATCGCTTAGAAAACTTGCACTGGTTATCGCCTTGCGAACGGTTTGCACGCGGCAGTTTTCCAGGTGAACATCGGCTGAGCCGGCGTGGCAGAGCACATAATCGCTCTCCCGAGCAAAGACATTGGACAGGTACAGCTCGCCATGCGTCTGATCGCAGAAGTTGAACAGTGCGTTCGGACAGGCGCCGTCCTCGCAGTAGACGCCGTCGATCAGCGCGGCGGAAAATTCGGTATCGCGTATGGTGGCGACGGCAAAGCACACGTCCTTTTTGCAAAAGAGATTGCTGATGCACAGATTTTTGCAGCGAGCAGCCGGCCAGTATGGCGCGGCGGGAGTTGGAGTGAATGTTATTCAGCGATATATTGAACATTTCGCCCAGCACGCTGACTCGGCCCCGGATGTACTCGGTCATGGCGTCGCCCAGGAAAACGCTGGTTTCCCAGGCGCGGCGGGGCGAGGTATCGATCAGCGTATCGGCTGTGACATCGTGAACGCGCGTGCCGTCCGCACAGAGCAGGCGCAATTGCGCGCCGGAAAAGGCTCGGGAGATGACGTTTTTAATGATAACATCGTGAATATCCCAGCCTTTGCCCTCGACATAGTAGCGCGTTTCATGGTGCCCCTTGAGCGCCGTCAGTGCCACAGCGTCGTCTTCCGTCTGGCCGGTGATGTTTTCAATGAGGATATCTGAGCAGCCGCAGCGAATGTCTATGCCGTCGCCGTTTTTTATGTAGATGTCCTTGTATTCGCGCGGCTCCTCCTCCAGGCGTTCGCCATTCGGGCCGACGCTGGCCAGATCGGCTTCCACCTCGATATTGCGGATCATGCCATGGCGGCAGGAATAAAAGGCCATGCTCCACCAGCGCTGATGGCGCACCTTAAAGCCTTCAACGGTAAAGGCGCGCAGATTGACAAACAGCAGCATGACGTTGTTGATCAGCGAGCCGTCCTTATTCGTCCATTCGGAATGGCCGTTGTAGATGCCGCCGTCCAGTAGCGCGCCGTTTCGGCCCAGCAGGCGAATGCCGTGCTGCTGTTTGCCAGCGTGCGCGCGCCCTCGTCAAAGGCCGTGGCCGTTCTGAACATGTTGCAGTAGCAGCCGGTGGCCTGTATCATCCGGCAGCCGTCCAGTATGACGGTGATTTCGTCAGGCAGCAGGATTGATTCGTCGATGATCCATTCATAGCTCCCGGTGCGTTCGTTGGCGCGGGGAATGACCACCACGTTGCAGCCGCTTTCCCGGGCGGCGCGTATGGCGTTGTTGATGGAATGGCTGTCGCTCTGACCCATGACGTCCGGATCGTTGGGCGTATAGTAAGATCTCAGGAACATGGAAAAGTCCTCCTCATCGATGATCTGGCGTTGGAATACGCCTACAGTCTAGCACACGCCATGCAGAAATGTCTAGTGTGATTAAAGATGGCGCGTTCGGAGAGCTTCATCGGCCATTCAAAGGGAGTCAGGGAAGTAGTGTTGCGCTTTGGGGCAGACCTTTGCAGGATGAAGGTTGTTTATTTCAGCAAATCACAAAACAGCGAAAGCTTCTGTGCTGAAGGCCTGCGATTTTAATGGCAGCCGAACAGGCGTTATCCATCCTTCGGTTCAACTGGAGGCCATGAAAATAGCTTTAACAAAAGTTATGGAGCTATAGAATCGATGAGACTCCACGGGGACATGGCAAGTGATCGATATTGTATAAGATGGCATAGAAGCTTGAATGAATCCCTGAATAGGAGATTTGTGAAGCGAAGAGAGAGGGCTCTTGATGTCCTCTTAAAAGGGGGGGATCCCAGGTGATAAGCTTTTATAGGGCCAGGTCAAATCATCCGTTGAGCGGGGAGATTTCTATAGGAAGGCAGTGTTTTCCTGGGCAAAAGGCTTGCCAGCGTCTAATCGGACCTTTATCATGGGGAAAGCTGCATTAAAAAAGCGCCCTGCCCGATTCGGAAAAGAATCAGACAGGACGCTGAAAATATGAATGGATGACCTTGGCTTAGAACAGGCTCTCGCCGGTCATTTCCTTCGGCTGAGGCATGCCCATGAGCTTGAGCAGGGTGGGGCACAGGTCGCTCAGGCGGCCGCCCTCACGCAGCGCGTGCTTGGGGCAGGCAGGGTCGATCACGATGGCCGGCACCGGGTTGGTGGTGTGGGGCGTAAACGGCTCGCCGGTTTCCTCGCTGATCATCTGATCGGCGTTGCCGTGATCGGCGGTGACGATGACCTTGCCGCCCTTTTCGATCAGCAGATCGACCACGCGGCCCAGGCAGGTATCCACCGCCTCAACCGCCTTGATGGCTGCATCCATGACGCCGGTGTGGCCGACCATGTCGCAGTTGGCATAGTTGAGGATGATCACGTCGTACTTGTCGGAACTGATGGCCTCGATTACCTTGTCGGTGACTTCGTAGGCGCTCATTTCCGGCTTGAGATCGAAGGTCGGCACATCGGGCGAGGCCACGAGGATGCGGTCTTCGCCGTCAAACTGCTGCTCTTCGCCGCCGTTGAAGAAGAATGTGACATGCGCGTACTTCTGGGTTTCGGCAATGCGTAGCTGCGTCTTGCCGTTGGCCGCCAGATATTCGCCCATGGTCATGACCAACTTCTCGGGCGGATAGGCCACGGTGACATTGGGCATGGAGGCATCATACTGCGCCATGCAGACGTAATGCACCGGGAAGAAGCCGTTCCTGCGCTCGAAGCCGTCGAAATCCGGATCGACGAACGCGCGGGTGATCTGACGGGCGCGGTCGGGGCGGAAGTTAAAGCACACGACGGAATCGTTGGCCTTGATCATGCCGTCCTTGCAGATGACGGTCGGCACGACAAATTCGTCGGTCACGCCCTCGGCATAGGAAGCCTCAATGGCCTTGACGGCGTCGTCGGCCTGATTGCCTTCGCCGTAGACCATGGCGGCATAGCCCTTCTCAACGCGATCCCAGGCCTTGTCGCGGTCCATGGCATAGTAGCGGCCACCGACCGAGGCCACCTGGCCCACGCCCAGAGCGGCCATCTTGTCGGCCACGGTCTTGACAAAGCCCGCGCCGGAGGTGACGGAAACGTCACGGCCGTCCAGGAAAGCGTGCAGGTAAACCTTGGTGAGACCATGGCGCTTGGCCATGTCGATCAGACCCAGAATGTGATCGATATGGCTGTGAACGCCGCCATCGGAGACCAGGCCGATCAGGTGCAACGCCGAATCGTGCTTTTTGCAATTGTCCATGGCATCGAGC
>CAYOTH010000208.1:0-4271 GCA_964406835.1 uncultured Oscillospiraceae bacterium | reverse complement strand
CAGCCTGGCGCTGGCCAAGGACGCGCCGCTGCTTCTGCTGGACGAGCCGGAAGCCATGCTCGATCAGGCGGCGACGGACGCGCTCGTGCATATGCTGGAAGAACGCAAACAGACCGTGCTGATCGTCTCGCACGAGTCTCTGTACGATAACTGGGCCGACGCGGTGCTGCGCGTAGGCGGCAATACGATTGTGAAGGAGGAGCGGCATGGATAACAGAAATCTGGTGCGCGATTCGATCAAATATGCGCTGCCGTCGCTTCCGCTGATGTATCTCAACTTTTTCATCGACGCGGGCGCGCGGAGCTATTCGGCCGATCTGACGGGACGCTTCTTCAACGCGATTCTGGAGAATCAGTACGCGGCGGCGCGCGGCCTGCTGGGCGGCATGATCGCGATGGTGCTCGTGTGTACGGTGTTTCTGCCGCTCTGGGCAATGCTCACCAACGCGCTGTACTTCAGCCTGTCGCTCAAGTACGATCTGCGGGTGACCAGCGCGTTTTATTCCAAGCGCTATGAGCGGATGCGCGCATTCAAGACCGGCGAGGTGGCAGAGCGCATCTTCCGCGATCCCGACGACCTGCTGACGCTGATCGCCGTCACGCCGACGCATCTGCTGGCTCAGGCGAGCGCCTATATGCTGATGATCGTCTTTATGGCGCGTCTGTCGCCGCTGCTCTGCGCGGCCTGTGTGTTCTTCGGCCTGACGGGCGCGGCCTGCCCGCTGGCGCTGCGCAAAAAGCTGGCCGAAATGGACGCGGCGAAAAAGAATCTGGCCAATCAGACCGCCGCCAAGGAGCTTGAAATGATCCGCCACGGCGCGTTTTTCCGCTGCTACGACGTGGAAAAGATGCTGCCGCAGGAGCAGCAGGCGGCCTATGACGCTTTCCGCGCGGGCAAGCTCAGCTGCGGCCTTAAATGGGACGCGCTGGCGGGCTTTATCCCGCAAATGTGCCTGCTCCTGGGCAATGTGTTCTTCCTCACGGCGGGCTTTAGGCAGGTCGCCGCGGGCACGATGGGCGCGGGCAATCTGGTGGCGTTCTTCACCTATCTGGGGATGTCGGCCTCGCTCGTGACGCGGGCGTATGATCTGGCGCGGGAGATGTTCCAGCTGCCCGACTGCGTAAAGCGCGTCGAATCGCTGGTGGACGGCGCGGAGGACGGCGGCGAGCCGGTAGAGCGCGCGTGGAAGCGGCTCGACGTGCAGGGCGCGGCCTATCGCTATCAGCCGGACGCGGCGCTTCTTCAGTATGACGATATCCGCATCGACCGCGGCGACTGCGTCGAGGTGCGCGGCGGCAACGGCAGCGGCAAGACGACGCTGGTGCGGCTGCTGTGCGGCCTGCTGACTCCCGAAAAGGGCGCGGTCAGCGTGGACGGGCGCTCGATTGCGGCGCTGGATCCGGCGCAGTGGCGCAGAAACATCGACTATGTGGAGCAGCATCCCACGGTGTTCCCCGGCACGATCCGCGAAAACGTGCGCATCGGCGATTTCGAGGCCGACGACGCGCGCGTGGACGAGGCGCTGCGCCGGCTGAACCTCACTTCTGAAGCCGACCGCACGATTCAGGGCGCGGGCGAGCTGTCCGGCGGCGAGTTAAAGCGCGTAGCTCTGGCGCGCGCCGTGCTGAAGAACGCGGACACGATCATACTGGACGAGCCGTTCGAGCATCTCGACGCGCAGGGCCGCGCCGTCGTGCAGGCGCTGCTGAGCGACGAAACCAAGACGCGGCTGTGCATCGTCCACGGGAACGACAGCGTGCCGCGGGCGAACAGGCGCATTGAGATATAAATAGCTATCTACTGACAAAGTGAAACCGTAAGATAATGGCAGACACATGGAAAACTACCATGTTGTCTGCCTTTTATTTATGTAAAACCGCAACCGAAGTAATACAAGAATACCGGGGAGTGGAAATGCTCGCTTTTTTGCAGATGCCTTCAATAATGAGCTTATAGCTCATCAGGCACCGCTGATCCAGGGCGGCATCAAACCACGCTAGCATCACTCGGAACCATTAAAGCTGCATACAGGCAAAATAATCATCCACCGGCGGAGCCGATGGTTTTTCATATGCGGGCAAAGCCCTAGACTACTAGCAGCGCCCTCGCAGGCGCATGGTACGATCTGCCAATTGCGTAGGATTGTTACTTACAGCCCGTTAAAGACGGGCCATTCTGTTACTGGCCGCCCTTAAAAGGGCCGTCATCTTTTCCAAACATCGTCATCTGTTCACCCATCTTGTCTTCACCCAACTGATGTTTGATATATTCTGCAATCTTTTGTTTGTTCTTCCCCACCGTATCTACATAATATCCTCGGCACCAGAACTCTCGATTCCTATACTTGTACTTCAACTCCCCAAATTGCTCGTACAGCATGATACTGCTTTGCCCCTTCAGGTACCCTATAAAGTACGACACTGATACCTTCGGCGGTATACTCACCAGCATATGCACATAGTCTGGACAGATTTCAGCCTCGTGGATTTCTACTCCTTTCCATTCGCACAACTGCCTCAGGATTTTCCCGATTGCTTCTCTCTTTTCTCCAAAGAACACCTTTCTCCTGTACTTCGGAGCAAACACTATATGGTACTTACGATTCCATTTCGTGTGTGCTAAACTAGTTACGTCATTCGCCATCCCGATGACCTCCTTTTGTGTTCCTGGCGCAGTTGGCTGACCGCTCCTCTATTATACACAAAAGGAGTTTTTCTTCCCTGCTTACCGCTTTAAGCTCCTCTGAACCCCACGCCTGGCGTGGGGTTTTCATTAATGCCTTCAGGCAGTTGAGCGAAGCGAAACAGAAAACCACCCGCTATACGGGTGGAAGGCAAAGAGTTATACAAAAAGGCCCCTTTCGATGTACAATAAAGTTGTTCAGGCCTATTGCACAAAGAAAGGTGAAATGTATGGCAAACCAAACGAATAGTCTGGCGCATACCAAGTGGGTGTGTAAATATCACATCGTGTTTAGTCCGAAGTATCGGAGGAAAATAATCTATAACCAGTATCGTGCAGATCTGAGGGAGATAATCAGAACGCTGTGTAAGTACAAGGGAGTGGAAATAATCGAAGGAAACATGATGCCGGATCATGTGCATCTGTTACTAAGTATACCACCAAAGATGAGCGTGTCAAGCTTTATGGGATACTTGAAGGGAAAAAGCGCCCTGATGATGTTTGATAAGCATGCAAATTTGAAGTATAAGTTCTGGAATAGACACTTCTGGGCGGAAGGGTACTATGTATCGACAGTGGGACTCAATGAGGCGACGATTAAGAAATATATCGAAGATCAGGAGAAACACGATATAGCGTTGGATAAGCTGAGTGTCCGCGAATATGAAGACCCTTTTAAGGGTAGCAAGTAGTACGCACGCCCTTTAAGGGGCGGCAAAAGCGACAAAGGCAATAGGCTTGAACATAGTGAAAGCCAGCGCCTTGAGACGCTGGCCGGTATCATTGGGCTTTTAGCCCTAGTGCAAACCACCTGTTTGACGGGTGATTATGGTTTATACAAAAATGAGGAGCCGACGCCCCGCTCTGGATTTCGTCTGCTCCTCAACAGCCTTCCGACAGGCTCACAAATGCTATAACATATTTCATGCCATGCCGCGAACTGATCATGCCATGGCATCTACACGCAGATCGACCGGTGCGCACGGTATCCTTCGATGATCTCCTCGTCGTGCGAGGTCAGGATCACCGCGCCCGGAAAGGCGTTGACCGCGCGAATCAGCTGTATGCACGCTTCCTTCTCCAGCGCCACGCCCGGCTCATCCAGCATCAGCAGATCCACCGGCTCGCTCAGCAGCCGCATCAGCTCGACCTTCGCGCGCTCGCCGCCGGAGAGCATATACAGCTTTTTCGCGTCCAGCTCCATTTCCTCCCGAAACAGGCGCTTTTTCCAGCGGTCGTACTCGCCAAGTCCCATTTTCCTATGCTCTACGCAGTATTCATAGACCGTCAGCGCGTCGTATTGTTCGGAAAACATCTGCTCGAAGTATCCCACGCGCAGTCCGGGCTTCATCCACAGCGCCCCGGATTCCGGCTGAAATTTTCCGGCAATGGTATTGAGCAGCGTGGTCTTGCCGCTGCCGTTCGCGCCGCGCAGAAACACATGGTCGCACATGCGAATCTGAAAGCTCACATCCGAAAGAACCGTCCGTCCGTCAAACCCCACACGGACGCGTTTGGCCTCCAAAATCGCTTCGTTTGTGTTCCAGCGTTCCTCGTCAAATTGAAAATGAAAGCCATACGCCAAGTC
>CAYOTH010000207.1:0-4284 GCA_964406835.1 uncultured Oscillospiraceae bacterium | reverse complement strand
TTGCCGGCCCGGGCGAAGGCACGGTCATCGGCAATCTGCTCGTGCAGGCCATGGCGCTGGGCGAGATCAAGTCCATCGCCGAACTGCGCCAGGTGGTCGCCGCCTCCTTCGAAAATGTCGAATATCTGCCTGAGGGCGATCCGGCCGCCTGGGACGAGGCCTACGAGCGCCTGCTCAAGCTCGCTCACTAAGGCTATGGACAGATCCGCGTTTCATCAGGGCCAGCTGCCCGGCTCGCTGGAGCTAGCCTATGTCGGCGATACGCTGTGGGATCTGATGGTGCGCACGCGTCTGGTCAGACAGGGCGGCACGATGAAAACACTGCATCGCGCCGCCGTGTCCTGTGTCTGCGCCCACGCCCAAAGCGAGGCGCTTGAGCGCATTGAGCCGCTTCTGACCGAAGACGAAGCGGGCATTGTGCGCCGCGCGCGCAACGCCAAGCAGACCCCCACCAAGAACGCCGACCCGCACGATTATCACCGCGCCACGGCGCTGGAGGCACTGATCGGCTATCTGTATCTGTCCGGACAGACGGCGCGCATGGACGAGCTTATGAGCGCCGCACTGCCCGAAGAGAGCTCGTCGTCTCCGGATCGCTGATAAAGCGTCTTGGGGACGCATTCCCACGCAGTATTTTTTACCCGGGAGGAAACCGTTTTGCCTGAAGTTACGCCCAAAGTCAAATTGCTCCGCTATACCCCCGCACCCGAAGAGCTGGTCGCCATGGCCGGAAAGCTGTGCTATTCCGCGTCCGATCTGGATGATTTGAGCGAGGGCGTAGCCGAGAAGGATCAAACGAAGTACCTGAACCGTCTTTCCGATATGGGGCATTTCTCACCGGTTGAGCATGCCTCGTTCACTTTCGGCATTGAAGGTGTTTCGCGCAGCCTGCTGGCGCAGATCACGCGTCACCGCATTGCCAGCTTTTCCGTGCAGTCTCAGCGCTATGTCGCGCTCGGCGATGACGAAACCAGCTTCGACTACATCGTCCCGCCGCGCATTGCCGCGCTCGGCGAGGAGGATGCCGCCGAATATCGCCGCCAGATGGAGCAGATCAACGCCTGGTATCAGACCTGGCGCAAAAAGCTGGGGACCGGCGAAGGCAGCAATGAGGACGCGCGCTTCGTCCTGCCCAATGCCGCAGCCACCCGCATGATGGTCACCATGAACGCCCGCGAACTGTTGCACTTCCTGAGCCTGCGCTGCTGCAACCGTGCGCAGTGGGAGATCCGCTCTGTGGCCTGGCAGATGTTTGAACTGGCCTGGCAGGCGGCCCCAGCGCTGTTTGGCAAGGCCGGTCCCGGCTGCCTGCGCGGCGGCTGTCCTGAGGGCAAAAAAAGCTGCGGACACGCCGACGAAATCCGCTCCCGCTTCAAGGCCCTGACCGAAAAAGAGCGCTAAAGTTCAGCTCGCTGCTTCCACCGGCGGCTCGGCTTTCTTGAACCGCCGGAAAAGAGCCGCTTTTACAGCCTGATTATTTTGGAGGAATATCCATGCCCTACGATAAGAACAAAGAACCCTTCCGCGGCAACACGCCCCGCGTAGGCGCCCCGCGCCGCGCTGTCCCTCCGGCTGTTCGAGATGACGGCCCGAATCCGCACCGCAGAGACAATTTCCCTAAAAATCACAATTTCAACCGTGGTTTTGAAGGCCACCGCCCTGAAAGGCGCGATTTTAACCGCAATTTTGATGACAGTCGCCCTGAAAAGCGCGATTTCAACCGCAGTTTTGACGATCGCCGCCCTGAAAAGCCTGCTTTCGAGCGCAAGTACGACAATCGTCGGCCCGCGCCAATGGCCGAACATCGTCCGCCGCAGCCGCAGCGCCGCCCCTACGACGCGCCTGAAGCGCCCGCCTTCCGGCCCGCACCTGCGCCCATGGTGCCGCCGCCCGCGCCGGAAATGCCTGAAAACCTGCTGGTTGGCCGCAATCCGATTCGCGAAGCCATTAAGGCCGGCCGCGAAATCGAAAAACTGCTCATCGCCCGAGGCGATTTGTCGGGCTCGGCGCGTGAAATCGTCGCCAAGGCCCGCGAAGCGCGCATCATCATTCAGGAAGTGGATCGCTCCCGTCTGGATGTCATTTATCCCAATCATCAGGGCATGATCGCCTATACCTCGGCGGCGCACTATGCTCAGCTGGAGGATATTTTCGACCGCGCCGCTGAACGCAGCGAGGATCCCTTCATCATCATTCTGGACGGCGTGACCGACCCGCACAACCTGGGTGCGATTATCCGTACCGCCGAATGCGTGGGCGCGCACGGCGTCATCGTGCCTGAGCGCCGCAGCGCCGGGCTGACTCCGGCGGCTGTCAAAGCGGCGGCCGGCGGCTGCGAATATATGAATGTTGTCCGCGTCACCAACCTTAACCGCACGCTGGAGACGCTCAAGGAGCGCGGCGTGTGGATCGTCGGCACGACGCTGCACGGTGAAAACGCCCTGCGCGCCGACCTGACCGGCCCCATCGCGCTGGTCATTGGCTCCGAGGACACCGGTATTGCCGATCTGACGCTCAAAAAGTGTGACCGCACGCTGTCGCTGCCCATGACGGGCCATCTCGATTCGCTGAACGCCTCCGTCGCGGCCGGCGTTATGATGTATGCCGTCATGAACGCGCGTCAGGGCTAAGCCATGGCAGGCAAGGCAAAGCTGCTGCTGGTTGACGGCTACAATGTTCTGGGCGCCTGGCCGGAGCTTTCCAAGGGATGCTCCCTGGCAGACGCCCGGGATCAGCTGATTCACCGCCTGCATGATTACGCAGGCTATTCGGGACAGCGAATCGTGCTGGTATTTGATGCCTGGCAGGCTGACCGTATGCAGCGTTCTGTCGAAGAGCGCGGCCCGCTTCGAATCGTCTTTACTCAAAAGGGCGAAACAGCCGACCATTATATTGAACGGCTGTGCGACAAAAACGCGCGCGCCGTGGAGCTGGGCCGGCTGGAACTGCGCGTGGCCACCTCCGACAACACGGAGCAGACGGTGGTCTTTGGCCGGGGCGCCATTCGCCTCAGCTCACGAGAACTGATCTATGAAATGCGCGCCACGCGGCAAAACGGCGAAAAATACATTCGCCCGGCCGTCAAATCGGGGCGCAGCACTGTGCTGGAGCATCTGCCTGAAGAGGTGCGTCAGCAGCTTGAAAAACTTCGGCGGGGAGAAACGTAAATGGACGAAAATGCACGCTTCAGAGACATGACTGACGAAGAAATCGCCAAGCTGGCGCAGAATTCGGATGGCACGGCGCTGGAATATCTGCTCAACAAATACAAAAACTTTGTCCGCTCCCGAGCGCGCAGCTACTTTCTGATCGGTGCAGACCACGAGGACATCGTCCAGGAGGGCATGATCGGCCTGTACAAGGCCATACGCGACTATCGCAGTGAAAAGCTCTCTTCTTTTCGAGCGTTTGCCGAACTGTGCATTACGCGCCAAATCATCACGGCGATTAAAACCGCCACGCGGCAAAAGCACATTCCGCTCAACTCCTACGTTTCCCTCAACAAGCCCATCTACGACGACGAAAACGAACGCACGCTGATTGATGTCATCAGTGAAGAGCTGGCCGCCAATCCCGAGGAGCTGCTCATCTCGCGGGAGGACATCTCGCTTATTGAGGGCCGCATCGGCGATTTGCTCTCGCCGCTGGAAAAGCAGGTGCTGTTGCGCTATCTGGACGGCAAATCCTATCAGGATATTTCCGCCGAACTGGGACGGCACGTCAAATCCATTGACAATGCCCTCCAGCGCGTCAAACGCAAGCTGCAAAAGCTGCTGCTCGAACAGCCTCAGGAATAAGAATATGGCTCAAAAATTGGATCGCTGGCTGAGCTGCGCCCTGGGCGTATTTTGGGGCATTTGGATCGGACGGAGCCTGCATACGATCTCACTTTACAGAACCCGCCCCGGCCTCTATGCTTCCGACTCAGCCCCCTGGTACCTGTCCATACTGCTTGAGGTTGCCCTGACCGTGCTGATCACCGCGTCTCTGGCAATCATCCGAAGCCTCATCAGGCGACGCCTGAAATAGGCCTTCAACGCGCCTGTTTTCCAAACGCAAGACCTTGAACCTGGGCCAATCGGCCTTACCGAGGTCTTGTTTTTGTTTTTCCAGCCTTCCCCGTTAAGCTGCTGTCTAAACAGGCTCTGCAAAAGCGTATCGGCCAAGCTCTTGAGCCGACCGCCCCAATCCGGAGTATTCCACAAATCATCACCACCGGCTTAGCCGGTGGTTCAGCCTGTCAAAAAAGGTCGCAAAAAGCGGCCTTTTCTGATATAATAGAGG
>CAYOTH010000206.1:0-4353 GCA_964406835.1 uncultured Oscillospiraceae bacterium | reverse complement strand
GGCCAGCCCTATGTGCGCGAGTGCTTCCTGCCCGACGAAGCGCCCGACATTATGGATACCTACAAGGAAAAGCGTGCTCAGGCGCTCTACAGCGAGGACGAACGTCAGCAACTGCGCCAGTCGCACAACAACCCGCAGATCAAGGCGCTCTACGACGAGTTCCTCGGCGCGCCCAATTCGCACCTGGCCCACGAGCTGCTGCACACCGGCTACGTCGGCCGCATTCCCTTCGCCAAGTAAAAACGTTTTCCCTGGCACGGACACAAGGCTTACAGCCCCGCCGGCCGATGACCACGCTTCATCGGACGGCGGGGTCTTTTGGACTGCTCCGTCCCGCATGGCAGGCGCTTTCGAGCCGACGCTTAGGCAGCCCTGCCAAGCGCCCTTCGCCCAAGCAAGCCCCGCGCTTTCAAGGCGCGCTGTTTCTGAACCGCGCCGCTTTCGCAGGCTCCACAAACAAAAGCCGCCGCCCGAACGGTTTCATTCGGGCGGCGGCAGGGCGGAAGATCAGGCATCGATGAGGAACATTTCGCAGCAGGAGAGGCTGTCTAAGTGAATGATGCATTCGCCGTTTTCAAAGACGAAGGGCCAGGCATCGCCGGTCGAAATGCGCGTGACGGCGGCGGGCTTGCGGGCGCAGGAAACGCGCAGCGTGATGTCCGGCAGGGCAGGCAGGTGGAAGCCCTCCAGCACGTTGATGACACCGATGACCTTTTTACTCTCGGCGGGCGCGTCAAAGAGCACGGCTTCGACTTCCTCCGGCGCGTCGGCGCGGAAGACAAAGTGGTCGCCGCACAGATCGGCGATTAGCCGCGTGAAGATTTCGCTGTGCTGCTCGCGGCGGGGATGCTCGATGGGCGCAGCCGACCAGATGCACTGCCCCTGGCCATAGCGCGCGCTCACCAGCGCCGGGGTCTCGGTGAAGCGGCCGGGCGGGTTGGAGTGAATCGAGGCAAAGCGCAGCGTGCGCTGGCGGGCGTCGTTCATGTCCAGCGTGCTGAAGAAGGGCGTCTCGGCTGTGGCGGCGGCGTTGGGGATGGTGTAGGGGAGCGTCAGCGTGCCAAGCACATCGCCCCGCGGCGTGCCGGAAACGGTGGGCTGCGTCTCGAACATCACCAGCGGATAGCGGCGCGTGAACTGGCCGTCCATAAAGGCCTGTCCGACCTCAGTCGGGGAGACGTAGGTGACGCTTTCCTCAGTGCGGCCGGTATACTCCAGGCCGAACAGCTCGCGAAGAAGCCGCGGGTGTGCGTGGCCCGAAAGATAGAGGCAGCCGCCGTTTTTGACGTATTCAAGGATCTTTTCGGCCTTGTCGTCCTCAAGAGCGGGGACGTCGCACACGGCCAGCACGCGGGCTTTGTCAAGATCGTCAAAGTGCCAGCTGCTCAGCAGGCCGTAGGGGATGTGGTGCGCGCGCAAGGAGCGGGCGGCGCCCAGCGCCGCATCGTGCATACCGCCCCGGCTCGTGTCCAGATTCGGGTCGGTCAGCGCGGCAGCCGGGGCCTCGGGGTTGTATTTGCCGTTTAAATCGTAGTAGATGGCCACGTCGTAGGCCATTTCGCCCAGCGACATCACCGGCTCGAAGACCTCGGCCTCGCGGTAAACGCGGCCAATGCGCTCGTAGACGCGCTCGTCCAGCGTGCCGATGGGGTCAATGGCATCGATCATCAGGTTCGCGCCGTGGTGCAGGCAGGTCATCATGACGTGCTGGCGCAGCATGTCATCGGATTTGGTTGTGGTGTGCTCGGTGAGCGCGGGATAGGCACGCGAGGTCATATATTCAAAGGGCTGGTTCTTCGTGGCGCTGTAGTACAGCTTGCAGGCGAAGGACTGCTCTTCGGTTCCGCCGTACAGATCGCCGCCGGAATAGGTGCTGGCCAGGCCGATGTTTTCATTGACGCCGAACATCCAGTTGTGAATGATCGTCGAATACTGATGCTCGACGGAGACGCCCGGCTTGTATTTGTGCGTGATGTCGGTGATCCACTGCGCATATTCGCCCATCCATTCGCAGCGCTTCTGCTGGAAGAGCCGCCATCTGGGGTCGCTCCAGTCCACACGCTCGGGCAGCGCGCCGCCCACCTCGCGTTCCCAGCGCGCCCGGCAGCTGGGGCAGACGCAGATCTTCGTCCAGAAGAGCATGTCGTAGAAGATGCCCTCAAAATCAAAGTATTCGCACAGCTCGCGAATCTGGACTTCGGTAAAGGCGCGGTAATCGGCGTTGTTGGGGCAGCACTGGCCGTAGCGCTCGCCGTGGGCGCGGGTGTCCTGACCGTCGAGATCGATAATGCGCCAGTCGGGGTGGTGCTCGTGCGCCCAGTTGTTGTAAATCAGGCTGTAATAGGCAATAACCGCCATGCCCTTTTCGTGGCAGAGGCGTTCGAGCCGTTTCATTTTATCCTCGCAGCCGATAAAGGCGGCGTGCATTTTGCCGCTCTTCGTGGGCCAGTAGCACAGCCCGACGTGACTTTGCAGATAGAGCATCGGCGCGTTGATGTTTCCACGCTCCAGCAGGGCGACGTATTGCTCCGGGTCGAACTGGGAGAGAAACTCCTCGTTCCAGTCGTCAATGTGCATGTCCACCAGGTTGCGCCTGAGCTTGTCACGATACCAGGGCATGGCGGTTCCTCCTTTTAATCGCATGGCAAAATATCGGCGTTATGCGCCGGTTACACTGATTGTAGCGCATTGACGTTGGGAAGTCAAGACGCCCGGGAAATTTTCCTTTAAAAAGGGCGGCTGTCTTTCGTAGCAGGAGTCTTGACCAAGGAATTTGCATGAGATTTTCTAAAAAATAATGCGCGGCGCGAAATATCTGTGGAAAAAAAGCGCGGCTTGTGGTAGAATATTATATATGTTTTTGAATCATGGAGGTGTGTGACTGTGACCAATCGCATTGAGAAGCTGCTGGGGCTGATGAAGCAGGCCGGTATGACTCATGTGTTGATTCAGAAACCCAAGAATATGCGTTATCTGACCGGCTACACCGGCGAGGGCTGCCTGTTTGTCAGCGCGGCCGAAACGGTGATTCTGACCGATTTCCGTTATGTCGAGCAGGCCGGCATTCAGGCCCCGGGCATCCGCGTCGTGCGCTATGACGCCGCGCATCCGATGCTTTCGGAGCTTTTGGCCCTTTTGACGGCGCAGGGCGCTTCGTCTCTGGCCGTTGAAGAGGACGAAATGACCGTTGCGGCCTACCGGAATATGCAAAAAAAGCTACCCGGCATCACGCTGACGGCGGCCTGCAATCTGACGGAGGATCTGCGCCTTGTGAAGGATGCGGGCGAAATCGAGCTGATTGCGCGCGCCTGCGAAATTTCCTGCGCGGCCTTTGACAAAATGCTGGGCGTCATCAAGGCCGGTATGACCGAAAAGGAAATTCAGCTGGAGCTGGATTACACCATGCTGCGCTTGGGCGGCGACGGCTTGGCCTTTGACACCATCGCCTGCGCGGGCGTGAACGGCTCTTTGCCTCATGCTATTCCGGGCGATCACGTCGTGCGGGAGGGCGAGCTTTTGACCCTCGATTTCGGCGCGACTTACGGCGGCTACTGCGCGGATATGACGCGCACCGTGGCCATCGGCAGAATTTCGGATGAGCTTCGAGCCATTTACGACGCTGTGCTTCATGCCCAGCTGACTTCGCTGGAGATGATCGGCCCGGGCGTTGTCTGCCGCGAGGTGGATCGCTGTGCCCGCGAGTATCTGGACAGCCTCTATCCGGGGGCGTTCGGCCACAGCCTGGGGCATGGCGTGGGCCTCAACATTCACGAATACCCCAGCCTGAACACGCGCGATGAGCGCGCCCTCGTTCCCGGCCACATCGTGACCGTCGAGCCGGGCGTCTATCTGCCGGGCGTGGGCGGCTGCCGCATTGAGGACACCGTGGCCATCACCGAAAACGGCTACCGCAACCTCATCTCGGCCCCCAAGGAGTTTATCACGCTCTAAGGGAACATCCAATTTCTGAGTGGACTGACGTGGGAGCGTCCTGCGTTTTCCATATATTTCCCGATCGACATTTTAAGGAGGAACTTACCAATGGTAACTGCTGGCGATTTTAAGAAGGGTCTGACTGTGGAATGGGACGGCGGCGTGTGGACTGTCGTTGATTTCCAGCATGTTAAGCCGGGTAAGGGCGCTGCCTTCGTTCGCACCAAGATCAAGAATATCATGACCGGCGCCGTGATCGAGCGCTCCTTCAACCCCACCGACAAGATGCCCAAGGCCATCATCGAGACCAAGGAGCTGGAGTATCTCTACAACGACGGCGAGCTGTACTACTTCATGGATCCCGAGACCTATGAGCAGAGGCCCCTGACCGAGGACAAGGTTGAGGACGCCATCCGCGCC
>CAYOTH010000205.1:0-4371 GCA_964406835.1 uncultured Oscillospiraceae bacterium | reverse complement strand
GGGCTGTTGACGCCCGGCGTGGTCAGCGTGCCGCGGTTGATGCGCATTTCCTCGGCCGACTGATCGTCCACATAGGCGACGCCGCGGCGAATCATGTCGCAGGCGATTTCATAAAGGCGCGGGAAGAAATCCGACGCATAGTACAGATTGGCCCAGTCGTAGCCCAGCCAGTGGATGTCCTCCTGGATGGCCAGCACGAACTCGGTGTCCTCCTTGGTCGGGTTGGTGTCGTCAAAGCGCAGGTTGCACACGCCGCCGTATTTGCGGGCCATGCCAAAGTCGATGCACAGCGCTTTGGCATGGCCGATGTGCAGATAGCCGTTCGGTTCAGGCGGGAAGCGCGTATGAACCGTTTCGGTACGGCCGCTGGCCAGATCGGCGTCTATAAAATCCTCGATGAAATTGCTCGATTTTTTCTCGATGGTTTCCATGAACGAGGCCCCCTTCAGTTGTTTATCCTATTGCTTTTTATCGTATCATAAGGCGCACGGGGAATACAAGAGCCGCCGCGTTATTTTTTTCAGAGAAACGCCTTGGCACGTTCGATTGCGTCGTATTGCAGGGCGAGCATTCGATCAAAAAGCGCCAGGCTGGCCTCGTCGGCGCCGGGCAGGCCGTTTTTTGTGCGAATCAGGCTGACAACGCCCATGGTGTTGCCCTGAATGAGCAATTCGGCCAGGTGCGAGGGACTCTTGTCCAAAAGTGTGTTCATCTGCATACCATCCACATGCCCATGCGGTTGGCCATGCTTTCCGGATTGGTCCGGCCGCCCATTTCGGTGAGGCGGTTGCCCGCGTCCTGTTCGACGGCGGAATACTGAGCCTTTTCCTCGCTGAGCGATTGCCGCAGCGCCGTGTCCTCGGCCTTTTCCATGACGAGGCTGATGCCTTCTGCGCCGTCGCGGGCTGCGCGGATGATTTCCTGCAAAAGTGTGATGCTCGGGTTCATGTCATGTCCTCCTGCTTGAAAGAAAAGTAGCTTTTGACGCTGCTCTTAGTGTGGATTGCGCGCCGTATTTTATGCATCGCGCGATTATGAAAACATTATGGCTTATTCGAAAAGGTGATTGCGTCAAGCGGGCGAGCTGTCGTATAATACAGTTAACCGGTAAAACATGCGCTTCGGGCCGGTTAAACGCGCCGAAGCGGCGATTTAAGGAGAGGTATTTTATGAAGCATTGTCCGCTTATTCTGATCTGTGATGACGACCCGAACGTCCACGAATCCATCGGCCTGTATCTTGATGCCGAGGGCTACGAGCATATTTCGGCCTACGACGGCGAGCAGGCGCTCAAACTGGTGGAGGAACGCCAGCCCGATCTGATGATTCTTGACTTGATGATGCCGCGCATGTCGGGCATCGACGTCTGCCGCACCATTCGCCTGACGAAAACGCTTCCAATTATTATGCTGACGGCCAAGAGCGAGGAGATCGACCGCATACTGGGCCTTGAGCTGGGCGCGGATGATTACATCGTCAAGCCCTTCAGCCCGCGCGAGGTGTTGGCGCGCATCAAGGCGGTGCTTCGCCGCTTTTCGGAGAAGGCCCCCGAGGACAAGTCGATCATTCGCTTCCCGCATCTGGAGATCAATTTGAGCAATTATCAGGTCAAGGCCTGCGATCAGGTGGTGCCTTTTACGCCCAAGGAGGTCGAAATTCTGCACATGCTGGCCTCCCATGCCGGGCAGGTTTTTAGCCGCGAGCAGATTCTTTCTCATGTTTGGGGCTATGATTTCTTTGGCGATACGCGTACAGTCGATACACACATCAAGCGCATTCGCCAGAAGCTGCCGCAGGACAATGTTCCCTGGGCGCTCAAGACGGTCTATGGTGTGGGCTACAAGTTCGAAGTTGAGGGCTAAGGCATGAAAAAAAGCGTGCTGCTTCAGCGGGTCTTTCTGGTTGTGATTGTGGCGCTGGTGCTGGCCACGCTGTGTACCAGCGCCGTGTACAACGTCATATCCAATACGCTGTTTGCCGGCATTAAATCGGCGGAGCTGCTGCCCAAGGCGCGCCTTTTGAGCCGCCTGATTACTCAGCAGGACAACGAAGAGCAGATCGGCGTCATGCTCAACTATATGAAAAATGACGAGGAGCTGCTGGGCGGTTATTTTGTCATTGCCGATGCCGATGCCAATCTGGTCATTGCCAACGACGCCATTGATGCCGAGCTGTTTTCGGCCATGAACGTGCTGGTGAGCCGCGTGCTCAAGGGCGAGGAGGTTTCGGCCTACAGCGCGCAGACGGTTTCGCATGTGCAGGTGGTGGGCGTCGGCGTGCCGGTGCTCATGGACGGGCAGATTGTGGGCGCAGTGCTGATGTTTGTGCCGCTTTACGAGACCATGGCGGCTGTTCGCGCACTCAATACGGCGCTGATTCTCTCCATACTCATTATTATGCCGCTGACGATTATGCTGATCTATCTGATTATCGGGCGGATTATCAGTCCCCTGAAGCAGATGCGCGATGTGGCGCTGGCCATGGCCTCGGGCAATTTCAGTATTCGGGCCGATGCCGATCAGCGCGGCGAAATCGGCCAGATGGCGGCTTCTTTGAACTATCTTTCGCGTGAACTGTCGCGCAATATTTCCGAATTGACTGTTGAACGCAATCGCCTGAGGCAATCGGTGGACAGCCTGCGCGAGGGCTTTGTGTCGATCAATTCGGACGGCTCGGTGATCTACACCAATCCGGCGCTGCTGGAGCTGTTCCCGCAGGGCGATCAGAGCGAGGGGCGGCGCATGGCACTGATTGGCGATGAGTCGGTCTGGGAGGCGTTTGACAATGCCATATCCAAAAAGCAGACGGCGGTGCGCGATATTACGACCGGAGACCGTATCATTCGGGCGACCATCAGCCCCGTGACCAACGAGAAGGGCTGTACGGTGGGCGCGGTGGGCCTGTTCTCGGATATTACCGAAAACCAGCGCCTGGCCCGTATGCAGCGCGACTATGTGGCCAATGTTTCGCATGAGCTGCGCACGCCGCTGACCGCGTTGCGCGGGCTGATCGAACCGCTGAGGGACGGCATGGTGCGCAGTGAAGAGGCGCGTATGCGCTATTACGATATCATTCTGCGCGAAACGCTGCGTCTTTCACGGCTGGTTGACGATCTGATGGAGCTGTCCCGGCTGCAAAGCGGACGACTGTCGATGGAAAAGAAAAAGGTTGATATGGCGCTCATCGTCGAGGATCTTTCTGAGAAGTATACCTCGGCGGCGGTCGATAAGGATCAGACTTTCACTGTGGAAACGCCGCCGGAAGAGTGGCCGTACGTGCTGGCCAACGCCGATCGCGTTGAGCAGATTCTGGTGATTCTTCTGGATAACGCCATGAAGTACACGCCGGAGGGCGGGCATATCGCCCTGTCCATGCAGTTGGAGGGCGAGAAGATTGTTCTGCGCGTCTCCGACAGCGGCGTGGGCATTTCGCAGGAGGATCTGCCGTATGTGTTTGATCGCTTTTATAAGGTCGATAAGGCGCATTCCGGCTCGTCCGGTTCCGGCTTGGGGCTGTCCATTGCCCGCGAGATTTTGCAGCAGATGGGCGAGAGCATCAATGTGTCCAGCGTGAAGGGCGAGGGCAGTGTTTTCAGCTTTACGCTGCCGCTGTATCGCGAGGATAAGAGCGCTTCGTAAGCCTTTTTAGGGCAAGACAAATTCTTTGGGCTTAAAAGTGCGCTGGATGATTGACAAATGAGAAAAAATGTTATAAGATGATGTGTGGGTATCCATTTGAGTTGAAAGGTGGACGTTATTTATGGAATATGGCATTCAGATGTACAGCGTGCGCGACCTGACCAAGGACAGCCTCGACGAGGCGCTGCGCCAGGTGGCCGAGCTGGGCTACAAGTTCGTTGAGTTCGCCGGTTTCTTCGGCCACACCGCCGAGGAAGTCAAGGGCATGCTGGACAAGTATGGCCTGAAGGTTTCCGGCACGCATACCGGCTGGCAGGAAGTGGCCGAGCACTTCGAGGAGACCGTGGCTTTCCACAAGGCCATCGGCAACAAGAACATCATCATCCCCGGCGCCGATCTGGGCAACCAGGAAAAGCTGGATGCCTTCATTAAGATGGCCAATGAATTCCAGCCCAAGCTAGCAGCTGAGGGCATCAACATGGGCTATCACAACCATGCCCATGAGTTCCGTCCCAACGAGGATGGCTCCATGATCCACGATCAGCTGGTGTACCGCACCAACCTGAATCTGGAAATCGACACCTACTGGGCTTATGTCGGCATGCAGCATCCGGTTGAGCTGCTCGAGCGCCTGAAGGATCGCATCCGCGTGATTCACGTCAAGGACGGCGACGCCGAAGGCCATGGCACGCCTCTAGGCATGGGCACCGCGCCCGTGGCCGATGTCTACGCC
>CAYOTH010000204.1:0-4404 GCA_964406835.1 uncultured Oscillospiraceae bacterium | reverse complement strand
GCTATGAAGCGCCGCTTCCTCATCACGCTGTTTTCCGGTTCCGCCGATGCAAGGCTCAGTTTTTTCGACGGAAAGGCAGAGGGAAGAGCGCGGAGCTTCCAGGCTTCAGCCGGTACGGCGCTTGCAAAGAAAATCAATGCGCCCAATAGCCTGAGCTTATAAATGGCCGTGGCTTGCCAAAGAAAAACGAAAACATTTTGACGTTTAATGCGCCCCGAACGCAACGACTGCGCCGGGCAGTGCGTCTAAATAAATTAACAGTCGGGGTAAGGGATTCGGCGTGCTTTGGAAAGCGTGGGTTGGAAGATCGAGGAGGGGAGACTATGTGGATTTTGTATGCCGTGGGATCGGCGCTCTTTGCGGGACTGACGTCGATTCTGGCCAAGTGCGGCATTCGCAAGACCAATTCAACCGTGGCGACGGCTCTTCGCACGATTGTGGTGCTGCTGTTTTCGTGGCTGATGGTGCTGATCGTCGGCTCGCAGGATCAGCTTGCAAGCGTGGACGGGAAAACGGTTTGCTTTTTGATACTGTCCGGCCTGTCCACTGGCGCGAGCTGGCTGTGCTATTTTCGAGCGCTGCAAATCGGCGATGTGAACAAGGTCGTGCCGATTGACAAATCCAGTACTGTGCTGAGCATCGTGCTGGCGGCGCTGCTGCTGGGCGAGCGTATGACCGCCGTCAAGGCTGTGGGCGCGGCGCTGATTGCCGCAGGCACGCTCATGATGATCGAGCGCAAGGCTGTCGATTCGCCCTCAGGCGGCGGGCGCGGCTGGCTGTGGTATGCGCTGGGCTCGGCCGTCTTCGCCAGCTTGACCTCCATCCTCGGCAAAATCGGCATCAGCGGCATTGAATCCAACCTGGGCACGGCCATTCGTACAGGCGTTGTGCTGGTGATGTCCTGGATTGTGGTCTTTGTCGCCTGTCATCAAAAGGAGGTCGCGCGCATTCCTCGCAGGGAGGTGGGCTTTATCGCGCTCTCCGGCCTGGCCACCGGCGCGAGCTGGCTGTGCTATTATCGGGCGCTTCAGGACGGTTTGGCCAGCGTGGTGGTGCCGATTGACAAGCTGAGCATTCTGGTGAGCATCGGCTTTTCGTATGTGGTGTTCCATGAAAAGCTGTCCCGCCGGGCGCTTTGCGGGCTGGCAGGCATCGTCGCCGGAACGCTTCTGATGGTCTTTCTCTGAAAAAGTATATACAGCGCTCTGCCTTCGCACAAAGAAGACGGGGCGCTGTACATGCCACGAGGCTTTGAAGGTTTCAGAAAAACGTTCTTCAGAAAAAGCACTATACTCTTTCAAACACTACGCCTCGTTTAGCTGCACTATAAACAAACGCCTCGCCTTCGCGAAGAAGACGGGGCGCTGTTTGGTTGTCATTATTTGAGGCCCTTGCAGACGGGAATGATGCCCAGTGCCAGCACGATGCCCAGGATGCCGACGAGGATGCCGGCGATCATCAGGCCGTCGAAGGCCATAATCATCGCCATGCCCGCGCCCAGCACCAGCAGCGCCAGGACGATGTAGGTGATTTTGCCAGTCTTGGCCCAGTCGATGGAGGCCATCGGGCGGCCGGCCATAATCCAGCGCACCAGCGCCACGGCCAGCAGGGCCAGGATGCCCAGCGCCGTCACCGCCACGCCGGGCTTGAAGGCGTTCCATTCAGGCAGCAGGCACATGCACATGCCCAGGCCAAAGAGCAGGCCGCCCGCCACCGTCAGCACCAGAAACAGGTAATTCTTCTTCGTCATTGTCATAATCCTCCGTTCATACTGTGTTTTTCACTCAACAGGATGAATTATACGCAGCGGGCGTTTGCGTTTTGTCGGAATTATGTTTGCAAATTATTAAAATGCGTGCGTCAGAGGGCAAATTGGAACAGACAGAAGGCGGCGTAAATGGCCAGCAGCGTCACGCCCTGCCAGCGGCTCAGCTTTTTCGTGCGCAGCGCCGGAACGGTCAGCAGCAGCATGACGACCAGCATCAGCGGAATATCCAGCACGAGGGAGGCGTTGTGGCCGAAGAGCAGCTTGCCTATCGGCACGTCGAAGGGGGCCAGCGTGACGGAAACGCCCGAGACCAGCACCAGATTAAAGACGTTGGCGCCGATGACATTGCCCAGACCCAGCGAGGCGTGGCCCTTGCGCAGTGAGGTGATGGTAGTAATCAACTCCGGCAGCGAGGTGCCCAGTGCGACAAACGTCAGCGCGATGACCGTTTCCGGCACGCCCAGAGCCTGCGCTATGGCCGTGCCGTTATCCACCAGCAGGTCCGCGCCCACGGCGATGACAGCCGCGCCGATCACCAGAAGCGCCGCTTCCAGCCAAAACGGATGCGCCTTGGCCGCGGAAACCTCCTCCTCCGGCTCGGCTTCGTCGGGATGACGCAGGCCGTGGCGGACATTGAGCACCAGATAGGCGACGAACAGCGCCAGCATGACCAGACCGAGCCAGCGCGGGAACGAGCCCAGCGCATAGGCGGCCAGCACATAAACGGCGGCGGAAACAAAAAAGAAGATGACCGGCAGTTTGAGCGTTTTGACGTTCACCGGCCCGGGGGCGCAGGCGACGGAAATGGCGGCGATGAGCGCCGTATTGCAGATGATGGAGCCGATGGCGTTTCCATAGGCCATGGCGCCCAGACCCTGCAGCGCGCCCGTGGTGGAAACCATGACCTCGGGCAGCGTCGTGCCGATCGATACGACCGTGGCACCCACGATGATATCGGGCAGATGGAAGCGGCGGGCGACGCCGGTTGCGCCGTCCACAAACCAGTCGCCGCCCTTGATGAGCAGCACCAGTCCCACGGCAAAAAGCAGTGCGTTTGTCAGCATGTTGTTCCCTCCTGAAATAAAAAATCCAAGCACGGCAATCGTACTTGGCGTCATGAAAGGGGAGAAGACGTCATGTACGGCCCATTTCGGGCGCGACATGAGTCGCGCAAATTAAAGCAAGCCAGGCCGCAAGGGGCCAGTGTGTTGACTTGCTGCGCCGCGCGGACGCTTGCTACTCCCGCAATGAATTTTTATTATACCGGGGAATTGTTGCGTTGTCAAGCGCGGCGCGGCGAAAAATCGCTTGCCTTTTCCACAGCACGGGTATATAATGAAGAAAGCTTTATGACAGGAGGACGGCGATATGCTCCAGGGGGCGATATTCGATGCGGACGGCACGCTGCTGGATTCCATGCCCATCTGGCGGGAACTGGGTGCGCGCTATCTTAGAGGCAAGGGGCTTGAGCCGCACGCGGGGCTGAGCGATATTCTCTATCCGATGAGCCTGAACGAAAGCAGCCTCTATTTGAAGAAGACTTACGCTCTTCCCGACAGCCCGGAGCAGATCACTGCCGATATTCTGGCGCTGATTGAAGCCTTTTACGACAGCGAGGTGACGCTCAAACCGGGCGTTTTGGGCTATCTTCGCTTTTTGAGGGCGCGCCATATTCCCATGATCGTGGCCAGCGCCAGCGATGAGGGCCTGCTGAGGCGTGCGTTTGGGCGACTGGGCATTGAGGCGTTTTTTCAGGCGATATTGACCTGCGGCGCGCTGAAGGTCAATAAGCGCGAGGCGACGATCTACTGCCGGGCAGCCGAGGCGCTGGGAACAAGGCCCTGCGATACGGCCGTTTTTGAGGATGGGCTTTGCGGCCTGATAAGCGCCCGGGCGGCCGGCTTTATTACCGTGGCCGTGCGGGACGAGTCCAACGCGCGCGATTGGGAGACAATGCGCGCTACAGCCGATTATGCGCCGGATGATTTTGAGGATCCGAGTCTTCAAACGACGCTGTTGAGGTAAAGTGCTTCGATTGGAAACTGACGTTATAAAAAAGAACAGGGGCAGGCCACTTGGGGGGATCCTCAAGGCGAGCCTGTGAGGAATAGGCGGAAGGACGAAAAACGATGAAACTTTTTGATACTCATTGCCATTTGACCGATCCGCGCTTTGACGAGGATCGCAAGCAGACGATTGAAAGGATGCAGGCGGCGGGCGTTGCCCGGGCGCTGGTGGTGGGCGACGGCTCTCAGGAGGAGCAGCCCGTCTTCGAACTGGCGCGCCGCTATGACTGGATGAGCGCGTCCACCGGCGTTCATCCGCACGATGCTTCCTGCTGGAGCGAGGAGACGGCCCGGCGCATCGAGCGCTGGATGGGCGACGAGAAAGCTGTGGCGCTGGGAGAAATCGGTCTGGATTATCACTATGATCTCTCCCCGCGGGAGGTACAGCGCGCGGCCTTTGAGGCGCAGCTGGATCTGGCCTATCGCCTGAACAAGCCGGTCATACTGCACGTTCGCGAGGCGCACGGCGATGCCACCGATATTTTGAACGCCTTCAGGCGCGCTTCCCGCCTGCCGCGCGGCGTCATGCACTGCTATACCGGCAGCTGGGAAAGCGCGAAGACCTATCTG
>CAYOTH010000203.1:0-4406 GCA_964406835.1 uncultured Oscillospiraceae bacterium | reverse complement strand
CGCCATGCAGACCGCCGGAAACCTTATATCCTCCGCCGCCGAACTTGCCGCCCGCGTGCAGCACCGTCAGGCAGACCTCAACCGCCGGGCGATGCATCTTGGGATGCAGGCCGACCGGGAAACCACGCCCGTCGTCCACCACGGTCACGGAACCATCGGCGCTCAGCGTCACGATAATATTCTTACAAAAGCCGGCCAGCGCCTCATCCACGGCGTTGTCCACGATTTCATAGACCAGATGATGCAGTCCGCGCTCGTCGGTGGAGCCTATATACATGCCGGGGCGGCGGCGCACAGCCTCCAGGCCCTCAAGCACCTGTATCTGACTCTCGTCATAATTGTTTTTTCTGCTGTCAGCTCCCATTTTGGCACCTCTTGCAATCATGATTTTTCTACTATTTATTATAACACTTTTTTGCACGCTTATCCAGCCCTTTGGACGCATTTGCTCACACTCTTAACCAATCCGCCCGTTAAAAGATCTGGCTTGGCAGCGCTTCCAAAGCCGCCTACGCCCTTGCTTTTTTCCGGGGATGAGGCTATAATAGAATTTAGCCTATGATGCTCATACCAAGGAGGATATAACAATGTTTTCATTCGACGAGGGCGTCGTGCGCGAGGGCACGAACTGCGAAAAGTGGGATGGCCGTCTTGAGCGCTTTGGCTCGGCGGACGTATTACCCATGTGGGTGGCCGATATGGATTTTGCCGCGCCGCAGCCGGTGATCGACGCCATGGCGCGCCGCGTTGCGCATGGAGCTTTTGGCTATACCGCCTTGACCGACGAGGACTATGACGCCGTTGTCGGCTGGGTCAAGCGCCGCCACGGCCTTGATATCACCCGCGATGCCGTGCTCTTCTCCCCGGGCGTTGTGGACAGCCTGTGCGTGTCCGTCGCCTCCGTCACCAAGCCGGGCGATGCGGTCGTCGTGCAGACGCCGGTCTACGGCCCGTTCTACGACAGCGTGAAGGCCGCCGGATGCACCGTGCGCCGCAATCCTCTCAAGGAAACGCCCGAGGGCTGGCGCATGGATCTTGAGGATCTGGAAGCCGCCTTTAAAGAGGGCGCAACGACGCTCATGCTTTGCAATCCGCATAATCCCGTGGGCCGTGCCTGGACGCGTGAGGAGCTTGAAGCCGCCTGCGCGCTGGCTCGCCGCTATCATGCCGCCGTCATTTCAGATGAAATTCACGCCGATCTTGAAATGCCCAGCTATAAGGTCACGCCGATTCTCGCGGTCGAGCCGAATGCCATTCAGCTGATCTCCGCCACCAAAACCTTTAATCTGGCCGCGCTGCGCCATTCCTCCGTGCTGATTCCCAATCCCGAGCTGCGCGTGCGCTTCAAGGCCGAATACAGCCGCCGCGGCATCGACGGCATCAACCTCTTCGGCGCGCTGGCTCAGCGCACGGCCTACAACGAAGGCGAGGCCTGGCTGGACGAGCTGCTGACCTACATCGATGAAAACCGCCGCCTGGTCGAAAAGGCGCTCGAAGGCACGCCTGTCACCGCCAGCCGCCTGGAGGCCACTTATCTGATGTGGCTGGATATGCGCGCGCTCAACATGGACCAGGACGCGCTGACGCGCTTCATGATCGAACGGGCGCACCTCGGCCTGAACGAGGGCACCTTCTTCGGCGAGGAGGGCGTGGGCTTTATGCGCCTGAATCTGGCCACGCCGCGCAAAAACATCGTCGAGGCCATGAACCGCCTGAAGGCAGCGCTTAAAACGCTCTAAGACCCCGACATCACCCTAAAAATCAGACCTCGGAGATTCATGCTCTGAGGTCTGATTTCTTTTTATAGCGCACCAATCCCTAAAAAATCCCAGACTTTCCACTCCCACGATTCGATTTTATACGGTCAATCAAACCCCAAAGCCTCCGCCAAACGGATTGCCATGCTTCAGCAGCGCTCTCTATGCCGATAACGTCTGTTCATCCGGTAATCATAGCCGCCATTAAAACCGGGCGAAATGAAGCCCACCCAAGCGCTATGCCCTGTGGCGCTCTCCAAAAGAGCAGCAAAACGATTGGCTCTCGCACACAGCCCCAATATTTCTGCCTCATGTCCTGCCGATCGCCGTTTTTCCCCGAGCTTTCCATGAACCGACTCTTTTTTCACTGCTTCCCGTCGAACCGAGAACAGACCTTGACCATAAAAGCCGCGCTTCCGCCTTGAAAGCGAAAGCGCGACCTGAATCTTATTCGGCTTTGTGAATGTAGAGGCGAATCATCTTCGGCTCGCCGTCGCCCTGAGCCATGGTGTAAAACGCCAACCATAGCGCTCATAAAAAGACGTGTGATCGGTGACAAGATACAATGTGTCAATCTCCCGCGCCTTCATGTCCTCGCAGACAAAGCGCAGCATCTCGCCCGCAATACCCCGGCAGCGGTAGGCTTCCTCCACATAGACAGCGCACACATTGGGCGTCAGATCCTTGCGATCGTGAAAATCATTGTCAATCACGCCCAGCCCCGCAATAATGGTTCCTTCCTCCTGCACAACATACCACTGCGGCACAGCTTCGTCCTTAAGACTGGCGGCCATGCTCTCCTCATAGGCTTCCAGCGGCACATGCCATTTCGAATGGAACCAGACCGCCGCCTCATGCAGAAGCTCAGGCTGCTCGGCAAGGCGTACAATCTTGTATTGACCCATGACCCTTCCCCCTTCAGCCGCTCTGCGCGCCTTCAATCAGCCCTGAGCCAGCGTCTCAATGGCATGAGCGAACACCTTGACACTCAGAATAAACTTCTCCCAGTCGATATACTCATCCGGCATATGGCAGGTATCCACATCGCCGGGGAAATTGATGCCGAAGGCCACGGTGTTGGGCATCATGCGCGAATAGGTGCCGCCGCCGATGGCAATGGGATAAGCCGGAAGGCCGGTCACATCGTGATAGACCTCAAGCAGCCCCTTAACCACCTTGTGATCGGCCGGGACATGATGCACGGTGCGGCCGCTCAGTCGGCGCACGGACAGCGGCGTGTCGGTCAGCTTATAGCACATCTGGCCCAGAATCTTCTCCTCGGTGGTGGCCAGCGGATAGCGAATATCCAGCGTCACCTCAAAATGCCGGCCGTCAAAGCGCACCAGGCCGATGTTACAGGTCAGATTGCCGCATTCCTGATCCTCGGCAGCAATTCCGGCGCTGCTGCCGTCGCCCTCCACGCCGAAATACCGATCCATCGCCTCAAGCGCGGCGCAAACGCCCGCGCCCGCGCCGCAGCGCACCAGCGCATTAAACAGCAGTCCGGCCGCATTGAGGCCCAGCTCCGGCACGCTGGCATGAGCCTGAACGCCCGTCGTTTCAATCAGCGCGCGATCCTCGCCCAGGCCGGTCACAGAGACCTTGTAGTCGGCCTTTTCAAGGCGGCTTCGAATCTCGTCCACGCTGACGTTTGCCGTGCCGACAATGGCGCGCGCCGTGCCGGGCACCACGTTGACACGCTCACCCGCATTGATCTCGTAAACAGGAATCTGCGCCTCTTCCTCGCCCGCGCACTGGCAGGACAACAGGATGTTGATGCCGCCCTTTTCAATGTTAATCAGCGGATATTCGGCATCCGGCGAAAAGCCGTAATCGGGCATTTTGACCTTCGAGGCGTAGTAGGTCAGGCCGCGCATGGCCACCTCTTCATCACAGCCCAGAATCAGGCGCACGCCGTCCTTAAGCTGAACGCCTGCATCGCGCACGGCGCGCATGGCATAAAGCGCCGCCACAGCCGGGCCCTTGTCATCCATGACGCCGCGGCCATACACGCGCCCGTCCGCTCTTTCACAGGCAAAGGGATCATGCGTCCAGCCGTCGCCGGCCGGCACAATATCCAAATGCGCCAGCATACCCAGCGTCTGCGCGCCCTCGCCCAGGCTGATGTCGCCCGCATAGCCGTCGAAATTGCGCACAGCAAAGCCCATTTTTTCCGCATCAGACAGTGCCAGATCCAGCGCCTTGCGCACGTTTTCACCAAAAGGACGGCCCTCGCCCGCCGGCTCGACCGACGGAGAGTCAATGGCCACCCAGCCCTTCATCGTCTCATAAATCTCCTCGCGCCAACCGTCGATCAGCGCGTCAATTTTCTGGTTGTACTTCGTCTTGTCCATGAGATTCATCCTCCTTGCTTTTATGAAGCGTATCGTAAATGACCCGAGCAATCTGCGTAGAAATTCCCGGCGTTTTGCAAATGTCCTGCGGAGAAGCCGCTTCCAGCGCCTCCATCGTTTCAAACTGCGTCAAAAGTGCCTTTTTGCGCTTGGGGCCAATGCCGGGAATATCGTCCAACCGGGATTTAAGCGCCGCCGCGCCGCGCAACGAGCGATGATGCGATATAGCGAAGCGATGCGCCTCGTCGCGCAGCCGCTGGATCAAATGCAGGGCCTCGCTGCGCCTATCAAGCAG
>CAYOTH010000202.1:0-4414 GCA_964406835.1 uncultured Oscillospiraceae bacterium | reverse complement strand
CATGACAAACCCCGCAAACGCAGACTTGCCCGGCTCCAACTTATGGCCGGGCAAGTCGTCAAGATATATGAAAGCATTCAATTCCCTCAAAGCCTGCTCGCAGGATTGGCGCGTGAGCGCAAGTGGAACCCGGCACAGCCGGGGCGTGAGCGCAAGGGGCCGTCGGCACAGCCGACCGGAAAGCCCGATAGCACCGCAAAAGAACACCACCTTGCGCCACGGGCAGAATAAATTTGTGACAAATATGGAACTTTTTGTCACAAAAAAGACTCTAATAAAGTGGTCTTGCTGTAGGCGTAGGCCGCGGCGGGGGATATTGCCTGACAGAAACGAAACTCATTGCCAAAGCATGGGAGGTTTTCGAAAAATGAAACGAAGGATCGGGATCCTTGTGGGCCTCGTGGTGATGCTGATGGGGCTGTTGCCCCTGAGCGCGGCGCAGGCCGACGTCACGCCCGCCGTGGTGCAGCTCAGCCAGACGAGCGCCACGATTGACCTGGCGTCCTCGCGCATGCTCTCGCTCGCGGCCACAGTGCTGCCCGAGGGGGCCAGCCAGCGCGTGAGCTGGACAAGCAGCAACCGGAAAACCGCCACGGTCAACTCAAACGGCGTCGTGACGGCCAAAGCGCGCGGCACCGTGACCATCACGGCTAAGGCGCGCGGCTCGAACGTTGTCGCCAGCTGCACCGTGACCGTCAAAAACAGCAGCCTGCCTGAGCACATCACGCTGGGGCTGACCGGCGTCACCATGGAGCGCTTTTCCACGCGGCAGTTAACCGCCAGCCTCTGGCCCAGCGGGGTGGACACGTCCTTGAAGTGGACGAGCAGCAACCGGCGCGTGGTATCGGTCGATTCAAACGGCCTGCTTACCGCGCAGCGAGCCGGCACGGCGGTCATCACCTGCGCCTCGGCCAAGGACAAGACTATCAAGACCACGCTGACCGTCACCGTCTATCAAAAGAGCGCGCCCCGATCGATCATTTTGACGCCTGCCGACACCGTGGTGGTGACAGGCAGCACGCTGCAGCTGAACGCCGCGCCCAGCCCGGCCGACGCCTGCGGCTATTTCACATGGAAGGTCAACAACCGCTCGCGCGCCTCGATTAGCGAGGACGGCCTGCTCACTGCCAAACAGACCGGCTACGTCACCGTCACGGTCACCTCGAAGCAGAGCAGCCGCATCCGCGTGTCGCGCAAAATCCTGATCGTATCGCCCGATTCGCCGCACGCGCTCTCGCTGGGCCTGAGCGCCATTGAAATGAATCCGGGCCGCACGCGTCAGCTCTCCGTCACGGCCTATCCCGCCGGGAAGAGCAATGACGTGCGCTGGACGAGCAGCCGAACGCGCGTGGCCAGCGTCGATTCAAACGGCCTCATCACCGCGCGTGCAGCCGGTACAGCGGTCATCACGGCCACCTCGAAGGTCAATTCGAACATCAAAATTGCGCTGACCGTCACGGTCAAGAACCTGCCTGCGCCCACCTCGCTGAGCATTTCCGGTGTGCGCAGCCTGTCCAAGGGGGAAAGCATTCAGCTGTCCGTTTCGCCCTCGCCGGCGAACACCAGCGCCCAGGTCAGCTGGAGCAGCTCTAACCGTCGCGTGGCCAGCGTCGATTCGAACGGCGTGGTGCGCGCCCTCAAGGCCGGCAGTGTGACCATTACGGCCACATCGACCGCGAAAAAGACGGTGCGCGCCAGCTATACGCTCTCCATCACCGACCCAGAATCGCCCACGGCGATTACGCTCAACACCGGCTCCTTCACTTTGGAGGCCGGGGCCAGCTTCCCGCTGGAGGCCGGCGTGCTGCCTGCAAACTGCCGCTATAATGGCGTTAAGTACACCTCGTCCAGCACGCGGGTGCTGCGCGTCAGCTCGAGCGGCCTGATTACCGCGCGCCAGGCCGGAACGGCTGTGGTGACGGTGCGCTCCAGCTACAACGACAGCGTTTCCCGCGCCATTCAGGTGACGGTGGTTCAGAAGGCCGCGCCCACCGCGCTCAAGGTGACGGCGCCCAGCCTGTACTTGACTAAGGGCGAAACGACCACGCTGAGCGTCACGCCAACCCCCTCGACGGCCAGCCAGCTCTACACCTTCAAAAGCTCGAATTCCTCTATAGCCAGCGTCAGCTCGAGCGGCGTGGTGACGGCGAAGAAGACCGGCACGGTGCGTATCACCGTCGCCTCGAAGAAAAAGTCGTCCGTCACGGCCAGCATTACGCTGGTGGTGGCCGACGCCACAACGCCGCGCGCGCTTTCGCTGCCCAACACGCAGCTGTTCCTGGGCGAGAATGACTCGACCACGCTGGTGCCGACCGTCTCTCCCGCCACGGCCAGCCGCGCCTTCACCTGGACGAGCAGCAACAAAAACGTGGCCAGCGTCGATTCAAGCGGCACAGTGCGCGCCCGGGGCGTCGGCACAGCGACGATCACCTGCACCACGGCGCAGGGCAATCTCTCGGCCAGCTGCACCGTGACCGTCTACAACACCACGCTGACCCGCGTGATGCCCGCGCGCACCACGACTACGGCGGGCATCACCGAGAACATGGCCCAAATCGAGGCCGTGCGTCGAAGCGCCGAAAGCCAGATTATCCTGCTGCAAAAGAGCGGCAAGATCGCCTCGGCTGAGGCCGCGCTGCGCCGCGAGATTGTCAATCGCGCCTTTGAGATGTACGCCTTTCCGTGGATGACCAAATCTACGCAGGAGTACTGGAGCAAGGCCTACGCCTACAAGCGCTATCTCCCCGGCACGGTCTATTACGGCCTGCCCTACATCCAGACAGCCGCCTCCGGCAGCTACCAGAACCGCCGCTACAACGTCGAGAAGGCGGTCTCCGAGGGACGCTACTATTCCAGCGGCCAGGGCTACTACTGGCTCAACCAGAGCAAGCTCCTCGAGAACATGTATGTCGGCTGCGACTGCTCCTCCTTCGTTTCGATGAGCCAGTTCGGCCTCAATCATACGGCTTCCTTCCTCAACACCACCGCCCTCTACAAATCGACATACTACACCACCGTCTCCAACGGCTATGAGAACCTGCGCTGCGGCGATTTGCTCGTGCGCAGTGGCGATCATACCGTGCTCTTCCTCTATTACACCAACTCCGCCCAAACCGAGATGATGGTCATCGAGCAGGGCGGCGACGGCAGCACCGTCATCTGCTCCCTCTACAACCCCGCCTACTTCTCCTCGCGCGGCTACATCGTCCGCCGCCGCAACGGCTTCGCCCGATAAGCCGACTGAGTCGGCTTGCACTTGCGCTCACGCGCCCCGGCTGTGCCAGACGCTGTGCGTCTTCCAACCCGCTTCGCGCGCTGCAACCCGATTTTTCGCCGCTTGGGGGCGGCTCGAATCTGGACGTTTGCTTGAGCAGATAACCTCTTTATACCACCGACCCGCCCGGCCATAGATTGAAGCCGGGCGGGTCTTTGCCGTCTTCCCGGGCTGGACGAGGTACGCCCGGACTTGCTGTTTCCCACTCAATCGACATTCCATGACAAACTTCGCTAACGCAGCCTTGCCCGGCTCCAACTTATGGCCGGGCAAGTCGTCAAGATATATGAAAGTATTCAACTTTCTCAAAGTCCGCTCGCAGGATTGGCGCGTGAGCGCAAGTGGAATCTGGCACAGCCGGGGCGCGTGAGCGCAAGCGGAATCCGGCACAGCCGGGCGGCTGAATTAACGCACGATGCTAGCGTTCAGGCGGGAAAAGTGCTATAATGCACGGGAAACGAATAATATGTCCGGGAAGAGACCGGATTTAAGGGAAGGTGTATGTGGAGATGTCCGGAAAGAAGAAGACAATGCTGCGCACCACGCTGGCGGTGACGCTGCTCATTTTCGTCAGCAAGGCGGGCGGCTTTTTGCGCGAGGTGGTGATGACCGCCTACTACGGCGCAGGTGCGGAGATGGACGCCTACAACATGGCCTATAGTCTGTACTATGTGCCGGTGCTGCTGTTCAACTCGTGCATCACCTCGACCGTGGTGCCGGTCTACCTCAAAATCAGACACAATTCGCCCGAGCGGCTGGAGCGCTTCTCCAATAACCTCATCACGCTCTTTGCCGCGCTGGCCATCGTGGTGAGCGTCGTTATGTACTTCCTTGCCGCGCCGCTGACCGCGCTCATGGCCCGCGGCTTCACGGCTGAGGGGCAGGCGCTCACGGCGCAGCTGCTTCAGAGCATGCTGCCCTCGCTGTGCTTTATCGTGACATCGATTGTGCTCTCGTCCATACTCAACGCGCGGGAAAACTACCTCGCCGCCCAGCTGACCGGCTTCCCGCTGACGGCGGCGCTGCTGATCGCCACAGTCGGCTTTGCCCACACGGCGGGCGTGCGCGCGCTGGCCTGGGGCGTGTTCGTCTCGGGTATTTTGCAGGTGCTGGTGCTTTTGCCCGCGCTGCACGGCGTCC
>CAYOTH010000201.1:0-4414 GCA_964406835.1 uncultured Oscillospiraceae bacterium | reverse complement strand
CTATTATATCAGAAAAGGCCGCTTTTTGCGACCTTTTTTGACAGGCTGACGCCGCACGGCCTTTTGGGCGGGCGGCGTGTATTTTACGGGGCAAATCAGGCGTCGGCGTTGTCTGCGTCGGTATCGTCTGCGGCCTCGTCGGGCGCGCTGGCGACTGGGGCATCGGAAGCGTAGAGCGCTTCCTGAACGGCGGCGGTGGCGACGCCGTCGGCCTTCATGCCAATGGCCGTCTGGAAGGCCTTGACTGCCTCAGTGGTCTTGGCGCCATAATAACCGTCGGCAGTGTCATCCAGATAGCCCAGCTCGATCAGGCGAGCCTGAAGCTTCTTGGCCGCTTCGCTTTTGCCGCTGCTTTCCTGAAGCGTGGTGTACTGCGAGGGGGGCGCGGGCGTCGGCGTGGGGGAGGGGGAAGGTGTCGGAGTGGGAATGACCGCGCTTTCGACCTGCGTGGCCAATGTGCTCAGCTGTGCCACAGTAGCGGCGTTTTTAAGCTGTGCCACGCCGTCCTGAATGACCAGCCACTCCTGCTGGGAGGCCGCCTTGCGCGCCTCGGCTGTGCCGTTGTACTCGGCCTCGGCGTCGGCCTTGATGACGGTTTGCACCGCCTTGTGCAGTATGGTCAGCGTGGTGACGAACAGCTCGTCGTTTTCCTGCGGCTGGCTGGGCAGAAGCGCGCTCAGCTCGGCCATATCCTTATCCATTTCTTCCTGCGCGTAGGTCGGGTTGACGGCGCAGCTCTTGACCATTTCATCGCGATAGGCATCGCTTGAATAATTGCCGATCAACGTGATGCCCTGAGAGTAGACGCTGTTGGTTACGCCGGCAATCTTCGTGCCCAGGCTGGAGGTGACGTAGAGCAGATAGCGCACGCCAAAGACCAGCACGATGAGCGCGGCGACCACGCCCAGGCCGATTTGCAGCTTTTTGTTGGACTTTACGGCGTCCAGCACGGCCGAAAAATTCAGTCCGGACGAAGCGGGCGCGCCGTCTTCGTCGTCCTCATAAGCGGCTTCGTCATAGGCCGTATCATCGTAGGCCGCTTCGTCGTAGCTGGTATCCTGATCGCTGTCATAGGCGGCGTCGGTGTCCAAATCAAGCGCGGCGTCGCTGTTTTCGTAGGCGGCCTCGTCATAGGCGGCGCTGTCGTCCGAGTCTTCGTAGCCGGGAATATCGGCGGCCGGTTCTTCCTCTTCTTCGTAGAGCGAGTCATTCTTTTTGTTCAGGCCCAGGCGATCGCGAAGCGCCGTCTTGCCGGCCTTGGTGGCCTTGCGCTCCTCCATTTCGCGCATATAGCGCTGAACCTTCGGGCTGATGCGGGCGGGCTTGAGCTCGCGCAGCTCATACTTGGGCTCGGCGGTGGGATTGTAGGCGTTCTCCTCGGGGAGATCGGCGGCTTCGTCCTCGGACGCGTCCGCCTCGCCATAGACCGCTCCGGCCTCTTCGTAGGCGGCTTCGGCCTGATCAAAGGCCTCTTCAGCCTCGGCGTATTCGCTTTCTTCCTCGGCATACTCGCCTTCGGCCAGCGGGGCGTCGCCGTCTTCCGCAGGATAGGGCTCGCCGTCCCCGTCTGCATAGTTAGTCTGCTCGTCGGCGTATTCGGCTTCGCCGTCCTCCTCGGGCAGCAGATCCTCGCGGCTCATGTCCTCCTCGTCGGAAAGCAGGGGGCGGTAGGTTGTATTCGAATATAGATCCTCTTCAGGCTGATTGTCATAGGACATATAGTCGGTGCGCGTAAAGGCGCTCGGCTTGCCCAGACCGGTGTGCTCGATTTCGTCCAGCGGCACGCGCGCCTGAGCCGAGGTATACATATTGCCTTCAAAGCGATCCTCGCCGAGCATGGCGCCGCAATGCGGGCAGCTGGCCTCGTCAGGGCGGATGCTTTTTCCGCAGTGGCTGCAAAACATAGTCTGTCCTCCTTTATAGGGAATAGCAGGAAAACCTCATCACTTTATTATACTCCCCGCGCGGCCAAACGTCAAGCGCGGCGGGCGCATTGACGAAAAAGCCCGGGTAAAAACACGAAAAAGGCGCTGAAATTTATCCGGCGGCGTCCTCTCCCTCCGGCGCGGCGGTGGATGCGTCATCGGGAATGACGACGTTATCCGGCTGGGAGACATCGGGCGCGCCGTCCGGGTAGCACTTGGAACAAGGCTGAAGCCCCTCGGCGATGGCGTCCTGAAGAATCAGTGCGCGGCTGTTGTTCTGCATTTCGCAGACCTGCTGGCTGTGGTAATACTGGGCGTTGTTGGTCACGGCGTAGACAATGGTCACCTGAGAGAGCGGATCGATGGGCAGCTCGCCGTCCTGCGTGTAGGTGCTTTCGGTGGTACCGTCGCCATAGGTGATCTGATAGCCCTCGTCGATCGGCGCGCCGGCCCCGTAGGGATCAAGCGCGGGTTCCGCAGTCTGCGCGGCGTTGCCATAGCCTGGCAGAGCGGGTGTCTGAGGCGTGGGGAGCATTCCCTTCGTGCTTGAATTGTCGCCCAGCAGAACGAAAGCGCCGGTCAGCACGGCCAGCGCGCACAGCGACGAAGCCATGCGCCCCAGCACGCTTAAACGCTTGGAATGCCAGGCAAAAAGCAGGCCCACGGGCGGCAGCACCAGGCTGAGAAAGAGATGCACCAGCAGCGATTCGCCGCTTCGGCGCTGCTGCTCGCGTTGCTGAGAATGATCGAGATAGCGATTGCCGCTTCCGGGGCGGGCATTGGGTCTTTCCTTTTGCATGAGCTGACCTCCGGCAAGCCGCACGACGGCGGCTTTCGTAAAATTCACTGTATAGGCGTTTGGGTCGGCAGGAATTGCCCTGTTCATGACGAAATGATTGATCGGATGAAACTCAGGCATGCTGCCGCAGGAGCGGGCCGTGATTCATTATATACTATTTTCAGGAGCGATTCAAGCATGGAGCAGAAACATCTTGCCCGACTCAACGAACTGGCCAAGCTGGCCAAGGAACGGCCGCTGACGGCTGAGGAAACCGCCGAGAGCGCCGAGCTGCGCAAGGCCTATCTGGCCACGTTCCGCGCCGCATTCCAGCAGCAGCTGGACAATACCGTCATACAGTATGACGATGGCACCCGCGTTCCCATGAGCGCCTTAAAAAAGCAGAAATAAGCGCGGGAGATCCCATTGAAAAGCGTCTGCATGAACGTCATGTGGGCGTTTTTTCGTTTTGGGAGGCGATCAGGTGCTTAATCTAGGCCTTGAGCGCGTCCAGCGAGCCTTCCCGAAGTGCCCGCTCATAGCAGGCAAAGGCCTTCGGGTCGCCTGTCCGCATACGTCTTAGGGCCTTTTTCGGGCCGAAGTAGGGCAGGGCGCGGCTGTCGCAGTAGATTTCAAGGCTTTCGATCAGCAGCCAGTGCATTCGGTAAAGCCCCTCGGCATCGCCTCGTTCGGCGCGGCGGAGCATTTTAAGGCACCAGCTCAGCGATTGATCGATTTCCTGAGCGCTCTTGGCGGGCAGGGCGCGAACCCAGGCTTGCACGCGCTCGACAAGTCGCACGGCCAGGCCGTCGGTATCGAGCAGGACTTTTCCATCGAAGAGCTGCACGAAATCGCAGGCGTCATAGTCGCCTTCAAAGGCTTCGGGCGGCTGGATGAAGACGTCCAGTGTGACACCGTCAATGCAGGACGTATCGTGGCGCGCTTCGCCCGGCGCGATGACCAGCGCGTCGAAATCGCTACCCTCGCCCTGCGTGCCGTCGGCATAGGAACCGTAGAGTATGATCGCGAGCGGCTGATAGGCGGTCATAATATAGTTTATGATGGTCTGCATGGCTTTTCTCCTTGGGGCTGAATCTATCTATAGTATACCACAGAGACGCGCTGATTGCAAAAGAAAGCAGACGCCGGGGGCTAAGTCGCGCGCTTGGCGTTGAAAGGGGGCGCGGCACGACGCTGAGGCGACAAATGCTTGGCGAAAAGCCTTGGCGTGGGGCAGCAGGCGTTTTGGCGGCTTTTCAGGAAGCCATTTGGTTGAGCGGTTCGGTGCGGACTGAGATGTCCGCTCACAGCATCTCGGTGCGCGGCTTGAACAGGTGCTCTCAGCATTGGCTGATTGATCGCCGCGCTTTGTTTTGAAAAGCCAGAAGCGGGGAAGAGCGTGTTACAATGGCGGTTTTTTAGCGAAAAGGAGCTTGACGAGTGATAAAGAGTGTTTCGGGCACGGTGCCTAAGCTGGCTTGATCGGCGGGGTCTGGTTGGCGGGGTCTGGTTGGCGGGGAGGACGTTTCGCCTCGAAAGGGCTGCTGCGCCGGATGCCTTTCCGGGAGAAATTTCGGTTGGGTGTTTTGCAGAAGCGAGCGAGGGCCGCTAAACGATAAAAAAGCGTCTCAAGCCCATGGCCTGAAACGCTTTGACATGGAGCATAAGGGAGTCGAACCCTTGGCCTCCACAATGCCATTGTGGCGCGCTA
>CAYOTH010000200.1:0-4434 GCA_964406835.1 uncultured Oscillospiraceae bacterium | reverse complement strand
GAAATCACCTATCGGCGCGGAAACCTGAGCTTCACCTCGATCAACCTGCCCCGCATCGCCATTCGCGCCAAGGGCGACATGGATTTCTTCTGGCATGAGCTGGATCGCCTGATTGACCTGACCGTCGATCAGTTGCTCGATCGCTTCCGCATTCAGGCGCACAAACACGTCTACAACAGCCCCTTCCTGATGGGACAGGGCGTCTGGCTGGACAGCGAAAAGCTGGATTGGAACGACGAGGTGGGCGAGGTACTCAAACACGGCACGCTGTCGGTCGGCTTTATCGGCTTGGCCGAAACGCTCAAGGCGCTCATCGGGCAGCATCACGGCGAAAGCGAGGAAGCGCAGGCTCTGGGCCTTGAAATCATCTCTCACATGCGCCGCCGCTGCGATGAATACTGCGAAAAGCTGAACATGAACGTCACGCTGCTGGCCACCCCGGCCGAGGGCCTCTCCGGGCGCTTTGTGCGCATGGACCGGGAGATTTTCGGCTCCATCGAGGGCATCACCAACCACGATTACTACACCAACAGCTTCCACATTCCGGTCTACTACCCGATCAGCGCGGCCAAGAAGATCCGCCTAGAGGCGCCCTATCACGCTCTGACCAACGCCGGACACATCTCCTATGTCGAGATGGACGGCGACGCCTCGGCCAATCTGGAGGCCTTTGAGCGCATCGTGCGCTATATGAAGGAGTGCGGCATCGGCTACGGCTCGATCAATCACCCGGTTGACCGTGACCCTGAATGCGGCTATAACGGCATCATTGGCGACACCTGCCCGCAGTGCGGCCGCAGTGAAGGCATGCACCGTTTCGAGCGCATTCGCCGCATCACCGGCTATCTGGTGGGTACGCTGGATCGCTTCAACAACGCCAAGCGCGCCGAAGAACGCGAGCGCGTCAAGCACGGTCTGGGCGAATAATCGCACGCCGTAATCTTATAAAAAGCACGTCCCCTTGACTGACGCAGTAAAGTCTGCCGTCCAGTCAGGGGATTTTTTATACCGCGCTCGCCTGCCCTTGAATGCCCGGCATGGTCTTGTTTTCGCATCTCTCTTAATCAACCAACAGCCTGTATTTTCAGCTTTTGTCTCCCTCATAACCTTGGTACTATAGCGGCTAAAATCCTTGTTTTCAATTTTTCGCACTACGGTGCTCGTCACAGCGCCCCCATGAACGGGGGCTTTAAGCCCGCTTTCTAAAAGCCTTTCTCCTGAGATCCCCTCGAATGAATTGTCAAGTACACGCTTCACAAGTTCTATGCGGCCTTATATCCCATCGTTCAAGTTGTCTTCAAGCCCCTGCTTCTTCGTATGGCAAACGGCCTCGATTTCATGTTTCCCGCTATGAAAACCAAAGTATTAAGTGCTGAAGGCCTGTATTTGCCCCATGCAGACAAAAAAGACTCCAGAGGAATGAATCTCTGAAGTCTGATTTTCTCTGCAATATCACACTAACGCCTCGTGCGTCAAACAGTACGCCTCACTCAGCGCTTCCCGTCGTGACCAAATTAAACGTCTTGACATGGTGCTGAGCTTCCGAACGCTCCACCTTATACGCCTCAGTTTGCGGGTTCTTATTGACCACATTGGCAATCACCGAATCATGCATATAGCCCGCCAGCGTAATAGCCGTACTGCTGTTACAGACGACATTGCTAATGGTCACTGCCGACAGGCTATCCGGATGATTCGTGCCATAGCCGTCCCCATCGCCCAGAAGAATCGTTCCCGCCGGACGCTGATCGTCAGGACTAGTATCCAGAATGCCGTCGATCACGACATTATAAATGCGGGTATTGGCCGGAAGCAGGCGAATAACCCAGCAAAGATAAGAATGCGCCATCACGTTGCGAATGATAATATCGTGAATATCGCGTTCGCGCCGCGTCCAGTCATTGGGCATCACATGCGTCGAACAGAGCGAACCGCCCGGCCGGAAGGTTTCCTGATCGGGAACAATGGCCGTCAGCGCGATCACATCATCGCCAGTTTCTCCGGTCACATCGCTGATGGTGATGTGATGACAGCCGTTTCGAATGTCAATGCCGTCCTGATTTTCCATATTCATCAGCATACCGTCGATCATTTTGGACATGCGCGCATCAAAATCAATCCCCCGAACGACGCCATAAGCACAGGCCTCCAGCGAAATCCCCCAGCCATGCGATTCGACGATATGCAGGTTTTCAATCGAAAAATGCTGCGCGTTGGCAAAAAGAACACCGATACCGCGCCAATCGCCATATTGCGACTCGCCTTCAACGCCGGCATCCGTGCCATAGGAATGATTATGAATGTCCCAGAAATCCAACTTGCCCGAGGCCTTGCGCTCAACCGGCACCCAGTCGGCATCTATGGCGCAAATATCCTCTGGCCAATGCGGGCAGGGCTTATGCTGCAATTTGGATGAATCGCCCGTCGCACGCGGATGATCCGCGCCCTCCAGCACGCAATAGCCTATGCCGCGGATATGAACATTCTCAATAGGCGCCGGATCTGCAAAGCCGAATCCGCAGTTGGCTGTGCGAAAAAAGTTATCCCGGCAGCGATCCGAGAGTTTAATCCGGCAGTTCTGCAAAATAACCGTCGTATTCTCCGGCAGCAGCACCGCGCGGTCAATCAGCCAATGACGCCGCTCAGGCTCCGTTTCGCTATGGCGCGGCGGAATCAAAACGATTCCGTCAGCATCCCGGCCCCGAATGGCCGACTCCAGAATATCGCTATCACAGCATCCCTTAAAATCATTGACATTAACCATAACAAAACTCCTTTCGCCGATCGGAACGCGCCAAGAATGCCTTCGCTGATCGGTAGGCTAATTATAGCATACCTTCTTTCCTCTGGCAAGAGAAAAATAATCCTCTCGCCGCTCAGTTCGATAAGGCGCCGCCTGGCTCTGCCGAAGCAAAATGATAAAATCCCGACCAGAAAATCTGCCCCGCCGTCAATGCGGCACGTTGAAAGTCTATTCTCCAGCTTGAATTTGAGCCCCTGTTCTTTCTGCGCGCGTTTGAACTCCCCGCCTTACAAAGAATTTGAACATATCGGCAGACGTCCTCAACTGGACTGATTGTATAGCGGTCAAGCGCCTCTGCAAAAACTGCCTGACCACCTTTGACACAAGCCGGTTCTGCAAGAGGCCCTCCGGCATGGCGCTCTCATAAAGCAGATCAGCACCAGATTTGAACGCCTGAGCATGCCTTCCCTGAAAGCCAGAGAACACAAACGCATCATCTTGCTCCTTGGGTAATAACAAAAATGCCCGGTTCACTTTTCTCTTTAAAAGCCTGGCTCAACGGTTTTGCCAAGGTGTTCTTGCTTCTTCATCCACAGACTTTTCTGTTTGTTCAAACCCATCGAAAGATATAAAAAAGAGCACTGCCGGACAGATACTCTCTGTTCGACAGCGCTCTTAGGCGCAATGAAATTACACCAGCTCGAGAATGACCATCTCGGCCGCGTCGCCGCGGCGGGGGCCCTTCTTGATGATGCGGGTGTAGCCGCCGCCAATGCCCTTTTCGGCCGCACGAGCCTTATACTTGGGGCCGATTTCGCGGAAAAGCTTCTCAACGACGGGGTAACGAACCTCGCGGCTGCGATCAGCATATTCCTTCTTCGTCTCGTCTTCCTTGCGGGGGGCGGGCATATCATACAGATAAGCCATCGCCTGACGACGAGCGTTCAGCCTACTGGGCGCATCGTTCACCACGGTCACATTGACAATCTGCTGCTTATCATTTTTGGTCTCTTTCGTCACTTCGACGGTATTATCGCACTCGCGAGCCGCCAGAGTGATCAGACGCTCGGCCATGGAGCTAACCTCCTTGGCGCGCGCCAGAGTCGTCTCGATTCTGCCATACCAGATGAGGTTGGTCACCTGGTTGCGCAGGAGCGCTTTTCTCTGGTCGGTCGGCTTGCCCAACTTGCGGTTGGCCATGTTCGCGTTCCTCCTTACATTATCGCACTGCGGTTAAGCACTTACTCGTCGCTCGCACGGAGCGCCAAACCCAGTGCAATGAGTTTTTGCTCCACTTCTTCCAACGACTTTTTGCCCAGATTGCGCACTTTCATCATATCTTCCTGATTGCGCTGCACCAGCTCAGCCACGGTATTGATACCGGCGCGCTTGAGGCAGTTGTACGCACGGACGGACAGATCCAGTTCCTCGATGGTCATCTCCAGAACCTTTTCCTTCTTGTCGTCCTCCGGCTCGTTGAAATCAACGCCCGGAACCACGTTTTCAGTCAGATTGACGAAAAGCGTCAGATGATCGGTCAGAATCTGCGCGGCGAGACCGGTGGCCTCATCCGGCTGAATGCTGCCGTTAGTCCAAACCTCGAGGGTCAGCTTGTCATAGTCAGTTACCTGACCGACGCGCGTATCCTCGACGGAATAGCTTACCTTGCGAATCGGGGTGAAGATCGAGTC
>CAYOTH010000199.1:0-4439 GCA_964406835.1 uncultured Oscillospiraceae bacterium | reverse complement strand
CGCATAAGAAGACGCATTGCGAGGTCGCATTGTGGATTCTTTGACAGGCTGAAAGGCCGTCCGTACTCCTTTGTACGGACGGCCTTTTTTAGTCACCAGACTATTGCGCCGTGCCGGCCGAAGTGCAAAGGGACTTATCCGGCACGCCCTACGGCCAGACACCTTGGGGCGTTTTTCATTCACGCTCATAGCCAATGGACTCAGCCACCGAAAAATCAAGCTGTTTGTCCGGGCCATGGACTGATCTAATCGGCACGCAGTCTTTGCGCGTATGTCCAAATCAAAATACAGGCCTTCTTTCGAGGAGTTTTTTCAAAAGACAAATTTTCAAAAAATACTTTGAGAAAATTAGCCTTGACGCACCTCGCAAAAGCTGGCATAATGATAGACGGTAAGTTACCAAAACCAACCTACAAAGGAGCACTTTCTTATGAAAAAGCAATGGACAAAGGAACAGGCCTGGGAATGGTATAACCGCTATCCGTGGCTGCGCGGCTGCAATTTTATCGGCAGCGACTGCGCAAATCGTCAGGATCAGTGGCAGCAATACAAGGCCGACGAGCATATGGCCACGGCCGACCGCGAGCTGGCCCTGGCGCAGCGCACCGGCTTTAACACCATCCGCCTCATTGTCGATTTTGACGTTTGGCTTCAGGAGCCACAGGGCTTTATGGATAACCTCGAGCGCTATCTGACCATCGCCGCTAAAAACGGGCAGTATGTCATGCTGGTGCTGGCGGCCGAGGTACAGCTGCCGCGCGGCGATTACGCTGATTTCAAGCCCAAGGCGCTGGGCGAACAGTCCTATGCGCTGGGTTATCACCAGGGGCGCGCGCCGGTGCCGGAAGCCGAGCAGGCTCTGCCGTGCTATCACCCGCTGCAATCCCCGATGCTGCGCGACAAATACCTGCAAATGGTGACCGATATCGTCACCAAATACGCGCATGACGAGCGCATCATCATCTGGAACGTCTGCAATGAGCCAGGCATTCTGCTGGGCGAGCGCAATGTGCCGCTGCTCCAAACGCTCTTTGACACGGTGCGCGCCTGCGATCCGGATCAGCCGCTGACGGCCGAGGTCTGGCGCGGCATGAAAGACGGCAAGCCGATCACGCCCGAAGAACAGCTAGCGCTGGATCTTTCCGACGTGGTGAGCTTCCACTTCTACTGGGATTTCCCCTCGATGTGCGATATCGTCGATCAGCTCAAGCCCTATGGCCGTCCGCTCCTGTGTACCGAATGGCTCAACCGCCTGTGCGGCAGCAATGGCTTCTTTGAGGTCTATCCGATGTTCTTCCTCGAGCGCATCGGCTGCTGGTGCTGGGGCCTGGTCGTCGGCAAGACGCAGACGCACGAGCCGTGGCTGGGTATGCTCGACCGCGCCATCAAGGACGGCGACAGCCCCTACGACTTCACCAAGTGGCTGCATGACATCTTCCGCCCCAACCTCTACCCCTATGATCCGAAGGAGATAAAAGTCATCCAGCGCGTCAACGAGATGGCTGACCGCCGCTGGGCCGCCGAGCAGGCCGCCAAGGGCAAAGCCTAATACCTTTAACACCTTTTCTTTTCGCGTCTTCAAATGGCCCGTAAGGCCCTAAAAAGCACTCCCCGCAGGACTGTCAAAACGTCCTGCGGGGAGATTTGCTATTCATCGAGCAAGCCCTCTTCCATAAGTCAGAACAGGAAATAAGATACAGCCTCAATCCGCAGATGAGCAAAGACTATGCGCTATACGGCTTCCCCGGCCCATGCGCCTAAAGCTTAGCCAAGCGCTCGTTCAGCGGAGCGTTCCGTTTGCCCAACGGGCGCACCCTTTCAGCGAAGCATGAAAACGCCCATGATCTATAAGCATGCCAAAATAGAAGTTTGAGCAAATTCCCGGATGATCAAAGCTTATACGCGACACAGCTTCCCCATCCCATGCTCCTTATAAAGGTTGGTCACCCCCTCGTTCAACAGGGCCTGAAAACCGCCTGCGATCTATCAATAAGTCAAAACAGAAGCTTGAGCAAATCCACTCATCAGCGAGGCTCTGATTAAAAAGCATGATTTTCAATCCTTTCGATGCCCATTTTAACGCCCGGCCCATGAACCCTTATAAAACTTGGGAAACGCCCTCCAGAATGCCATTTTTTTTCGAACAGATACCATCAAATCGCCAGCAATCGAGTCAAACGAGACAAGCGTTCAAACAACTCCCACTCATAAAATAGCCGAGTGGAGAGCGTGTTTCAATGCCCACATTAGAAGAAACTAACAGCCTATACGCTCTTATCGCGATTGAAATTCCTTTTCAGCATGGATGTGTTCACCAGATAGGCGCACCTCCATTCAACAAAGAAATGACAAATCAAAGCGATCTCCAGTCCGTCGAAGCAGAGGATAGGCTGAAGTGTAGGGCCCGGCCTGTACTTCCAGCAAGCAGTTCCTCTCAAACAGGCCCCAAACCTTCGATTCAACCGATCACAAAAACCGTCCGCATTCTACAGGAAGCAAAGACAGAAAACCCGTTGAATCCTCAATCAACGTATTGACAACGCGGAAATATCATCGTTTTACGCTTCCCCTTGAGGGCGCAGCCCGGCCAGAAAGCTTAGTCACCCCGCTTATCGGACGCTTATGTTGCCTTGAGGGCGCGCCGAAACCGTTGTGGAAAACCGGGCTTCGCGCGCTTCAAGCGCCTTCCTCAAAAAAAATGTTCAGGCCAACCTCTTGCGAAAAATGTGCTGAGAGAGCAGCCACTTTCCTTCGAAATTGTATTCGCCGAAGTCTTTCTAACCCCCTTCTGCTTTAAAGAAAATATATCCTCGGTTTTCCTGAAGCGCTTACGCCCTTTCACAAGCCTTCCCTACAAAAATCCTCTTGAAGACTCCTATAGAACAGCTCGAAATCATCCTCAGCGTTTGCACTCGTCGTCCCGGCGTTTGTCACGCTGCGCCTGTGTCAAACGTCTTGCTATAGATTTCTGCATCCTCCTCTTATCAATCCAGCCAAAGAGAGATTTGTGGGCCATATTCTGCCGTTTTGTCCATCCAATCAGTCGATCAAAAGCCTTGCTATGGATGCCCCTCCGGACACACGGGGACTTAGGAGCCGTATCTTCTGCCGCTTGAACCGTTTATCTCCCCGCCAGTTGATGAGCGCCGCTATTGAAAGCAGGCCTTTCATTTTCCGGATAAAGCAAAACAAAAAGCGGCAAGCCCTTTTGAGCCTGCCACTTTTCTCGTTTCGTCTTGAATTGTCTTTTCCGGCCTTTTTAGCCCTGCATGAAGCGGGAGAGGAACTCGCGCGTGCGGGGATGTTTGGGGGCTGTGAACAGCTCGGCCGGCGACGCATCCTCGACGATCACGCCACTGTCCATAAAGACCACGCGGTTCGATACATCGCGCGCGAAGGCCATTTCGTGCGTCACAACCAGCATCGTCAGCCCGCTGCGCGCCAGATCCTTCATCGTTTCCAGCACCTCGCCCACCATCTCGGGGTCGAGCGCCGAAGTCGGCTCGTCAAAGAGTAGCACCTCGGGATCCATTGCCAGCGCCCTGGCAATGGCCACGCGCTGCTTCTGGCCGCCGGAAATCTGCGCCGGACGCGCCTTTTGATAGGGCAGCATTCCCACGCGCTCAAGATATTTGCGCGCGTTTTCTTCACTTTCGCGGCGCGTGCGGCCCAGAACCTTCATCTGACCAATCACGCAGTTTTCAAGCACCGTCAGGTTATTGAACAGATTAAACGACTGGAACACCATGCCCACTTTCGAATGAAACGCGCCGGGAGCGATAGCGCCGCTTTGAATGTCCTCGCCGCGATAGCGAATAACGCCGCTGGTGGGCGTTTCAAGCAGATTGATGCAGCGCAGCAGCGTCGATTTGCCCGAGCCGGACGAACCAATGATGCAGGTGACCTCGCCCTTATTGGCAGTAAAATTGATATCGCGCAGCACGAGATGATCGCCAAAGCGCTTTTCCAGATGACTGACCTCGATAATCGTCTCTGCCATAATCACGCCTCCTCCTTCTCGGCCGCCACATGAATGACTGCCCGGCTGTCCGACTGAGAACCGCAGATCGTATAGGAATTGTCGCCGTCCATTTTGCGCTCAACCAGACGCAGCAGGCGCGTAATGCTGAAGGTCAGCACCAGATAGATCAGCGCCGTAATGAAGAACACTTCGAAATACTTGTAATAGGTACCTGCCGCCGACTTGGACATAAAGAACAGCTCGGAAACGGAGATGACGTTGAGCACGCTCGAGTCTTTGATGTTGACCACAAACTCATTGCCAATGGACGGCATGATGTTGCGCACCGCCTGCGGCAAAACAATCGAGTTCATCGTCTGCCAGTGCGTCATGCCGATCGACTTGGCCGCCTCAACCTGGCCCTTGTCCACCGAAATGATGCCGCCGCGAATGATCTCCGCCATATACGCGCCCGTGT
>CAYOTH010000198.1:0-4454 GCA_964406835.1 uncultured Oscillospiraceae bacterium | reverse complement strand
CCGCACGGCGACGAACTGCGCACCGAGGCATTTGATCCCTCGCTGATGCAGGATCCCTCGCTGATTATCTACAATCCCGTGCGCGTGATGGGCGAGAGCACCATCGTGACCAACGGCGATCAGACCGACACCATCTACGATCACATGGCTTCCGGCGGCAGCTTTGAAACGGCGCTTTCCACCCGCAGCTTCGAGCCGGACGCCCCAAACTATACTCCCCGCATCAGCGGCATCGTGACGATGAAGGGCAAGAGCTTTACTTACAAGCTGAGCATCCTCAAGAGTATGGGCTCCTCGGCTTCCTGTGCGCGCTTCTTCTATCATTACGATGTGCCGGTCAACGGACTGGGCCATTTCATTCACACCTATAACGGCGATGGTCATCCGCTGCCTTCCTTTGAGGGCGACCCGACCGCCGTGGCGCTGGAAGGTGATATCGACCGCATCACCCAGACCATCTGGGAGAGCCTGAACGAGGAGAACAAAATCTCCCTGTTTGTGCGCATGATCGATCCCGAGGTTCATTCCTGCACCACGCGCATCATCAATAAGAACAAATAAAGGAGCGTGCGCCCCATGGCCAATGAAATTCAGCTGAAGTACGGCTGCAACCCCAATCAGAAGCCGGCTCGCATTTTTATGGAGGATGGCACGCAGCTGCCCGTTGAGGTGCTCTGCGGCCGTCCCGGCTATATCAATTTTCTGGATGCGCTCAATGGCTGGCAGCTGGTCAGCGAGCTGAAGGCGGCCACCGGTCTGCCAGCGGCGGCGTCCTTTAAGCACGTCAGCCCGGCCGGCGCGGCCGTGGGCCTGCCCCTGAGCGAGGCCGAGCGCAAGGCCTGCTTTGTCGAAAAGGCGACATTGACGCCTCTGGCCTGCGCCTATGCCCGCGCCCGCGGCGCTGACCGCATGTCTTCCTTCGGAGACTGGGCGGCGTTGAGCGACGTGTGTGATCTGGCCACGGCCAAGCTGATCTCCCGCGAGGTTTCCGACGGCGTGATCGCCCCCGGCTATACCGACGAGGCGCTTGAAGTGCTGACCAAGAAGCGCAAGGGCGCCTACAACGTCGTTAAGATCGACCCGAACTATGTGCCGGCGGCGCTGGAGCGCAAGCAGGTCTTCGGCGTGACGTTCGAGCAGGGCCACAACACCGTTCAGATCGATGAGAGCATGCTCGCCGAGCGCCCGACGCAGAACAAGGACATTCCCGAAAGCGCGGCGCGCGATCTGATCGTGGCGCTGATTACGCTCAAATATACCCAGTCCAACTCGGTTTGCTATGCGGAAAACGGCATGGCCATTGGCGTGGGCGCGGGCCAGCAGAGCCGCATTCACTGCACCCGTCTGGCCGGCAACAAGGCCGATTTGTGGCATCTGCGCCAGCATCCCAAGGTTTTGGCGCTCTCCTTTGCGGAAGGATTGGGCCGTCCCGAGCGCGACAACACCATTGACCTGTATCTGTCCGACACCGAATCGGCCGACGTTCTGGGCGACGATGTGTGGCAGAACTTCTTTACCGTTCGTCCCGAGCCGCTGACGGCTGCCGAAAAGGCCGAATGGCTGGCCGGCTTCTCCGGCGTGGCGCTGGGCAGCGATGCGTTCTTCCCCTTCGGCGATAACGTTGAGCGGGCGCACCGCAGCGGCGTGAGCTACATCGCTCAGCCGGGCGGATCTATCCGCGATGATCACGTCATCGGCGTCTGCGATAAATACGGCATCGCCATGGCGTTTACCGGACTGCGCCTGTTCCATCATTAATCAGCGAAGCGAGGCGGACGGTGATCGTCAGGCACTGATCCAAGCGTCTTCCTCTGTGATCCATCAAAAGGGCGGGGGGAAGGCGCTTTACGTCTGAATACGCATTTGCAAAATAGGAGAGACGATATGAACATCATGGTTGTGGGCGGCGGCGGCCGCGAGCATGCGATCATTAAAAAGCTCAAAGAAACTCCTCAGGTTGAGACGATCTATGCGCTGCCCGGAAACGGCGGCATCGCGCAGGATGCCGTCTGCGTGAATATCGGCGCAAAGGATCTGGACGGCATCACGGCCTTTGCGCAGGAAAAGAAGATTGATTTTGCGGTGGTCGCGCCGGATGATCCGCTGGTTCTGGGCGCGGTCAATCGGCTGGAGGCCATCGGCGTTCCCTGCTTCGGCCCGCGCGCCGAGGCGGCGATTATCGAGGGCAGCAAGGCCTTCTCCAAGGCGCTGATGAAAAAGTACGCCATTCCGACAGCTGAATACGAGATTTTCACCAACATGGATGCGGCGCTTGAATATGTGCGCGCCGGTTCGGGCGCGGTGGTCGTCAAGGCCGACGGCCTGGCCCTGGGCAAGGGCGTGTTTGTCTGCGCCGATCGCGCTGAAGCCGAGCAGGCCGTTCGTTCGATTATGGGCGAGCGCATTTTCGGCGAGAGCGGCGCGAAGGTGGTTATCGAGGAGTTCCTCGAGGGCCCGGAAATTTCTGTTCTGTCCTTTACCGACGGCGAGACGGTTGTGCCTATGGTTTCGTCCATGGATCACAAGCGTGCCTTTGACAACGACGAGGGCCCCAACACCGGCGGCATGGGAACGATTGCTCCGAACCCCTTCTATACGCCGGATGTGGCCGAGCGCTGCATGAAGGAAATCTTCCTGCCCACCATTCGCGCCATGAAGGCGGAGGGCCGTGTGTTCCGCGGCTGTCTGTATTTCGGACTGATGCTGACCAAGGACGGTCCCAAGGTAATTGAATACAACTGCCGATTTGGCGACCCGGAAACGCAGGTGGTGCTACCTCTGCTCAAGACCGACCTGCTGACCGTGATGCAGGCGACTGCCAACGGCACGCTCGATCAGCTGGACGTGCAGTTTGAAGAGGGCGCGGCCTGCTGCGTTATCCTGGCCTCGGGAGGCTATCCCACGCATTACGAAAAGGGCAAGGACGTCGTGGTGACCGATGCGCATAAGCTCGAAAAGGCCGTGGTCTATCATGCCGGTACGGCGCTGAAGGATGGCCGTTTGGTGACCAGCGGCGGCCGCGTATTGGGCGTGACCTGCACGGCGCCGACGCTGAAACAGGCCGTTGCGAGCGCTTATAAGGCGGCGCAGGGCATCACTTTTGAGGGCGTTCACTTTAGAAAAGACATTGGCGCGCGGGCGCTGCGGGAGGAAAAATAATGGTTTACAGACTGTTTGTTGAAAAGAAACCGGCGTTCCGTCAGGAAGGCCGCGCGATCCTGAATGACATTCGCTCCTTCCTGGGTATTAAGGCCCTGGAAGAGGTGCGCCTGATTAACCGCTATGATGTGGAGCATATTGCCGGCGACGTGATGGATAAGTGTGTGGGCGCGGTGTTCTCCGAGCCGCAGGTGGACGATGTGACCACCGAGCTGGATGCGCGCGGCTACACCGTTTTCGCCACCGAGTATCTGCCCGGTCAGTTCGATCAGCGTGCCGATTCGGCGGCGCAGTGCGTGCAGCTGGTCAGCCAGGGCGAGCGTCCGGTTGTGCGCACGGCCAAGATCTATCTGCTGCGCGGCGACCTGAGTGAAAATGATCTGGCGCGCATCAAAAAGCACCTGATGAACCCGGTCGAGAGCCGCGAGGCTTCCCTGGAGCCGGTTGAAACGCTGGATATGAAGACCGAGCCGCCTGCCGCGACGCCTGTGATCGAGGGCTTCATTGCCATGGATGACGAGCAGCTGGCGGGCGTGGGCTCTTCTCTGGCGCTGGCGATGGATCTTAATGATCTGCGCTGCTGCCGTGATTATTTCCTGCAGGAAAAGCGCGATCCCACGCTGACCGAGATCCGTATGCTGGATACCTACTGGTCGGATCACTGCCGCCACACCACCTTCCTGACCGCGCTGGACGAGGCGAAGATCGACGATCCGGCGGTTCAGGCGGCGTATGAGCGCTATCTCGCCGTTCGCGAGGAGCTGGGCCGCAGCAACCGCGCCGTAACGCTGATGGATCTGGGTACGATCGGCGCCAAGTACCTCAAGAAGACCGGCAAGCTCACCGATCTGGACGAGTCCGAAGAAATCAACGCCTGCACCGTGCGCGTCAAGGCCGACGTGAACGGTACCGACGAGGATTGGCTGCTGCTCTTCAAAAACGAAACGCACAACCACCCGACGGAAATCGAGCCCTTCGGCGGCGCGGCCACCTGCATTGGCGGCGCGATTCGTGATCCGCTTTCCGGCCGCGGCTATGTCTATCAGGCCATGCGCGTGACCGGCGCGGCGGACCCGACCCGTCCGGTCGAGGACACCATTCCCGGCAAGCTGCCCCAGCGCAAGCTGACCACCACGGCTGCGGCGGGCTATTCTTCTTACGGCAACCAGATCGGCCTGGCGACCGGCCTGGTCGATGAAATCTATCATGACGGCTATGCGGCCAAGCGCATGGAGATCGGCGCAGTTGTGGGCGCGGCTCCGGCGGAAAATGTGCGCCGCGAGACGCCGATTCCC
>CAYOTH010000197.1:0-4454 GCA_964406835.1 uncultured Oscillospiraceae bacterium | reverse complement strand
CCCGGCGACACGCCTGCCTCGACGCTCTCGGCCATTCTGGCTGATGAAGCCGCCATCGGCGTGGTCAACCAGAAGACCACCGCGGTACGCCTGATTCCCGTTCCCGGCAAAACCGTCGGCGACTGGGTGGAATTCGGCGGCCTGCTGGGCCGTGCGCCGGTCATTCCGGTTCACGGCGAATCGGCTGATCTCTTCATCGCGCGCGGCGGCCGCATCCCCGCGCCCATCAACAGCCTGAAAAACTGATTTTTGTCATTCGCCTACAAAAGAAACAGCCATCCGGCCCCGATTTCCCTTCGGGACCAGATTGACCAACGCCCCGTTAAGAGAATGCCTTGGCCCCGGCGCGTTCCCCGATGAAACGCGCCGAAAAGTCGCGCTCTTCATGGGGCTGTTTTCTTCAAAAATACATTTGAAAACGAGGAGAATTTATGGTTTTTTCAAGCCTGACTTTCCTGTTTTACTTTCTGCCGCTGACGCTGCTTTTATGCTTCCTGAAAAAAAGCATCAATTGGCGCAACGGCGTTTTGCTGGCGGCCTCGCTGCTGTTCTACGCCTGGGGCGAACCGATCTGGGTGCTGGCCATGGTCGGCTCAACCGCCGTGGCCTTCTTCTGCGCCCGGAAAATCATCCATACGAAAAAGAAGAGAAAACGCCGTGCCTGGATGGCGCTGAGCGTCACGCTCTCGGCCGCCCTTCTTTTCATTTTCAAATATTCCGCCTTTTTCATCAATTCGCTCATGGCGCTTTTGGGCGCTTCCTGGCACATGACACCGCTGCGCCTGCCCATTGGCATTTCCTTTTATACCTTCCAGGTCATCACCTATACCGTAGACGTCTATCGCAAAAAGGCGCGTGCTCAAAAGCACTTCCCGCGCCTGATGCTCTATATAAGCTGCTTTCCTCAGCTCATTGCCGGCCCAATCGTCCAGTATTCGGATGTGGCCGATCAGCTGGGCCGACGCCAGACAACGCCAGACGATTTTGCCGACGGCATGCAGCGCTTCGTCATCGGCCTGGGCAAAAAGGTCATCTTTGCCAACATCTGCGGCAAGGCGCTGACCGGTATGCCGCTGGCCGGCAGCGCCGCTTCCCTCAGCATAGGCGGCGCGTGGTACGCCGCCTTTCTCTATACGCTGCAAATCTACTTCGACTTTGCCGGATATTCGGATATGGCCATCGGCCTAGGACGAATCCTGGGCTTTACCTATAAAGAAAACTTCCTTTATCCCTATTCTGCGCTGTCCGTGCGCGATTTCTGGCGCAAATGGCATGTCTCGCTGGGCAGCTTTTTCCGCGATTACATTTATATTCCCCTGGGCGGCAACCGACGCGGCTTAAAAAGAACCATCATCAACACGCTGATCGTCTGGATGCTGACCGGCCTGTGGCATGGCGCCAGCTGGTCGTTTGTCGTCTGGGGCCTGTATTACGGCGTTTTGTTGACGCTGGATCTGCTCTTTTTCAAAAAGGTGCTACCGCGTCTGCCCAAGGCCGTCAACTGGCTGATGACGTTCATCCTGGTCATGATCAGCTGGGTCATCTTCTATTATCCCGCACTGGGCGATGCGCTGACGCACCTGGGCGCCATGTTCGGACTAAACGCCTCCGGCTGGATGGATTCGTCCTCGCTGAGGGTTATCAAGACCTATTCGTTTTTCCCGCTCATCGCCTTTGTCGCCAGCCTGCCCGTCATGCCGCTTATCCAGCGCCTTCTGCCGCACCTGGGCCTGAGCGAACGCCGCTCAGAAATGGTTCGCATGATTGGCCTGACGCTTTGCCTGGCGCTGAGTCTGCTCTTTCTCATCAGTCAAAGCTACAATCCGTTCATCTACTTCCAATTCTAAGCTTACGGAGGCGCTATGAAACACAAGCTGTCATTCACCATTGCCCTTTGGTGGGTTATACTGTGCCTGATCGGCGGCCTTTTCCTGATGGGAACCTCCGACAAGCAGCCCCGCCTCTCAGAAACCGAAAACCGTATGCTCGCCGGGTTTCCGAAGCTGACGCTTCAATCGCTCTCCTCGGGTGAATTTATGACCGGGATTGAAAGCTTCCTCTCTGACGCGTTCTTCGGCCGCGATGCCCTTGTGCGCACAAGCGACCGCCTGCTGGGCGCCTTCTCGCTACTCTCGCGTGACGACGCGCTGGAAGCCGCTGCCAACGACATGGAAGAACGCCTTCAAAGCGAAGGCGTAACCTCAACGACGACGCCTGAGCCGGTTTCCAGCCAAGCCCCCACGCCGACGCCGCTGCCCGCGGAGGACGAGCCGGAAGAAGAGCTGGAAGAGGAGCCCACCGAAACGATCGAAGGCAACATTCCGCTCAACGCCGAGCACAGCTATCTCTGGCTCAAGAAAACCGACGGCACCAACAAGCTGCTCTACACCTACGACTATGATAAAATCAGCACCTATGCAGACACGCTGCGCCTGATTCGCACATACCTGCCCGAAGACGGCCACGTTTTCTTCACGCAGGTTCCGCTGGCCTCGATCGCCAATCGATGGACCGACCAGCAGGACGCCTACTGCGGCTGGGGAAGCAGCGTTGAAATCATGCTGGAGGACTGCCTGGCCGGGGAAGACTTTATCCATGTCTTCAACACCTTTGCTATTTTGGAGCCTCAAATGACGCAGGGGACGCCGCTGTTTTATCATACCGACCACCACTGGTCAGCCGAAGGCGCATATATCATCGCCGCCGAAATGATCAAAAGCCAGAACCTGCCCGTCATTCCCTACGAGGAATACGACTACAAAGCCATACGCTCGCACCCCAACGACGCAGGACAGACCGACCTGTTCAACGTGCTCTATCCGCTTTTGCCGTCCCGCAGCCTGATCGTAACCGACCGCACTGACGAAGAAGAGCTGCCGCTGATGAACTATTCCGCCTCCACCTACACGGCCTATATGAACAACTCCCGCAGGCCGTGGCGGCGCGTCATCACCGGCGCAAACACCGGACGACATGCGCTGGTCATCTGCGATTCCTTCGGCAATGCTTTTACGCCCTATCTTTTGCCCTATTACGACGAGGTGCATATGACCGACTTCCGCAACGACTACTATAAAAAACGCGAAGCGGGCGGCTCCATTGGCGAGTTGATGGAATATCACCAGATTGACGATGTATACATCATCACCTCGACTGCCAACGGCCTGCGCAAGGACAATTCCATTGTCTATCTGCGCAAGCATCTTGAAGAGTAAAGGAGGAACCGTGCATGAATACACCGTCGCAGCCCCAGCGCCCCAAAGCGCCCTCTGCCCATCCGCCACGGCGCTCCCCTTCGAAAAAGTCAAAGCCCCAAACCTTTCCCCAGCGTTTAAAGCGCGCTGTGCGAAAGACCTTTCGGAAAATCAAAGCGCCGATCCTTCGGGCCTGGCACGCTTTGGACGTCTTCCGAAAGGATGAACTGTCCACAATCCTCGTCAATTCCGCCGTGGCTGCCGCCGCGCTGATCGTCGTGCTGTGTCTCCTCTTCGCGTGCCTGCCCTCCCTCAGGCTGGCGCGCGTCGGCCGCCTGATCGCCGCAGGGGAAACCGAAAGCGCCCTTTCCCTGCTCACCCGCCTGGAGCAAAACGGCTGCTCCCCTGAAGAGGCCGAATCGCTTCGCCTGAGCGCCGTCCACAAGATGATTCAAAATGCGCGCTATGCCGAAGCGCTTTCACTGCTCGCCGAGCTGCCTGAAAACGAGAAAACGCAGACCGCACAGCTTGACTGCCGCTACAAGCAGGCCGCCTCCCTCTGGGACGCGGGCGACTATTCCGGCGCTGCACAGCTGTATTATCAGCTAGGCGATTACTTGGACAGCGCCTCTCGCTATGCCGATTGCCGCTGCGCGCTGGCCGTCGAAGCCTATCTGACCGGCAGCGAAAACGACGCGCGACAGCTCTTGCTCTCCGTTCCCGAAGCGCACGCGCACATTGAAACGGCCGTTCAAAAGACCGCCGAAAGCCCCGAAGCCGCCTCCGCCCTGCTGGCGCTGGAGCTGTTCAACCCGGAATCGCTTTCCCGAATGCAAAAAACCGCCGAAGCCCTCGCGCAGGCGCGCTCCAATCAAGCCTTCGGGCACATTGCCGCCGGATACCGTCACTCGGTTGCGCGGCGAAACGACGGCACGGCGCTCGCCGCCGGGGATAATTCCAGCGGGCAATGCGATGTGTCCGGCTGGACAAACCTGGTGCAAATCGCCGCCGGCGCTTATCACACGGTGGGCTTAACGGCTGACGGAACCGTCGTGGCCTGCGGACGCAATGACGAGGGACAGTGCGACGTCTCCGACTGGACGGATATCGTTATGATCGCCGCCTCCGCCTATGACACGCTGGGCCTGAAAGCCGACGGAACCGTCGTCTCCTGCGGCGCGCACAGCCGCCTGACCGCGCTCTGGCACGGCGTCACCTGGATCACAGGCGGCTCCTATTCGGCGGGCTGTCTGTACGATC
>CAYOTH010000196.1:0-4482 GCA_964406835.1 uncultured Oscillospiraceae bacterium | reverse complement strand
GAGCTGACCAGCATCGCCAGCGCGATCATGGGCAGCAGGAGCGCCGTGCGCGTGACCATGGCCACCGCCACCAGCGCGCCGCCAATGGTAAAGGAGCCGACGTCGCCCATAAACACATTGGCCGGATAGGTGTTAAAGCGCAGAAAGCCCAGAACGCCGCCTGCCGCTGCGCCGCAGAAGACCATCATGTTGGTCATGTTGCCCGCGTTGGCCGGATCAGCCGCGCCCAGAGCAAGGCACACCAGGGTCATCGTAGCAAAGTCAATCAGCGAGCAGCTGCTCAGCAGGCCGTCCACGCCGTCGAGCAGATTGGCGCTGTTGACCGTGCCGACCAGGATAAACATCATCACCGGAATATAGAAAATGCCCAGATCCCACACCTTGTCGGCAAAGGGAATCAGCAGCGCGCTGCCGATTTCCGGCGTGCAGTACGCCCAGATAGACAGTGCCAGCGAAATCACCAGCTGCGGCACAATCTTCTGCATGGGTGTCAAGCCAAGAGAGCGCTTTTTGCTGACTTTGATATAATCATCCACAAAGCCCACCAGGCCAAAGCCCAGCGTCGAGAACAGCGCCATCGGCAAAAACGACCAGCGCTGATCGGCCGTCGAAAAAATCAGCGGCACAATCACCATCGGCACGGCAAAGATAATGCCACCCATCGTCGGCGTTCCCTGCTTGACCTTGTGCGATTCAAGGCCCAGCTCGTAAATGGTCTGGCCGAATTTCATCTTTTTCAGCCACGGAATAACCACCGGCCCCAGAATCATGGCGACAGCAAACGACAAAACAGTGGCCCAGATAACCCTCTGCATCTTCAGTTCCCCCTAAAATTACATATCCTCCAGCAGCTCGCGAACTACGACTTTTTCATCAAATGGGTATTTCACGCCCTTGATTTCCTGATACGTCTCGTGGCCCTTGCCAGCCAGCACGATCACATCGCCCGCCTCAGCAATGCTCATCGCATAGCGTATGGCCTCGCGCCGGTTTTCAATGACCGTATATTCGCCATGCGTCGGCTGGATTCCTGCTTCAATATCGTGAAGAATGGCAAAAGGATCCTCGCTGCGGGGATTGTCGCTGGTCAGCACGCAGAAATCGGCCAGCCGACCGCCGATTTCGCCCATCAGCGGACGCTTTTCGTGATCTCGGTCACCACCGCAGCCAAAAAGCGCAATCACGCGGGCACGCGCCGTCTGCCGCACGGTGGTCAGGATATTTTCCAACGCGTCAGGAGAGTGCGCGTAATCGAGAATCACGCGATAAGGCGTTTCGGTATCAAGCAGTTCAATGCGCCCCGGCACGTTCTTCACCGATTCGAGGCCCTTGCGGATGTGCTCCGGGCTGATGCCCACGCTGTCACACAGCGCCGCCGCCGTCATGCCGTTGTAGACATTGAACACGCCGGAAAGGCGCATGTCCAGATCCAGCCGGAAACGCTTGTTAAACGTCAGCTGCCAGGAACAGCCGCGCTCGCCCACGTCGATGTTCTTGGCGTAAATATCGGCCGGCACACGAATGGCATAGCCCTCTGCCGGCACGCTCGCCTGCTTCATCGCCTGAGAGACGCGCTCATCATCAGCATTGTAGACGGCGCGCACGCACATTTCCGGCGTGAAGAGTTTCATCTTGGCCGCCAGATAATTCTCGAAATTGCCAAAGAAATCAAAGTGATCCTGAGAAAGATTCGTAAAGGCCGCCACGTCAAAACGAATGCCGGTCAGCTTGCGCAGCGCCATGGCATGAGCCGAGACCTCCATCACCACATACTCGACGCCCGCATCGGCCATGCGGCGCAGAAGCGACTGAAAATCAATCGGATCGGGCGTGGTCAATCGAGCCGGAATCTGCGTGTCGCCAATCATCGAGCAGACCGTGCCAATCAGGCCGACCTTATAGCCCGCTGTCTCCAGAATGGCCTTGGTCAGATAGCTCGAGGTGGTCTTACCCTTCGTGCCAGTGATGCCAATCAGCTTCATCTCTCGGGCCGGATGACCGTAAAAAATCGCCGCAATGCGGGAAAGCGCCTCCCGCACATCCTCCACAATCACCTGCGGGCAATCGGCCGGCACCTCGTGCTCGACCACCAACGCCGCCGCGCCAGCCTGCGCGGCCATGGGCGCAAAATCATGCGCATCCACGCGCAGTCCTCTGATGCAGAAAAAGAGCGAACCGTCCTTGACCTTGCGGGAATCGGTATCTAGGCGAAGAATCTCCGCCTGACCGTTGCCGATGAGCCGAGCGCCATTCCCCAGCGCGCTGACAATATCACAAAGCTTCATGGTTGAATCCTCCCGTATCTTTTCGTCGGCTCCGGACAAAACGGCTAAGGCGTCCGGAACAGCACAGTAACGCGGGTGGTGGGCGTTACAAAATCGCCCGCCGCGGGCGACTGTTCACAAGCCACGCCGCTTCCGCTGATTCTCATTTCAAGTCCATAGGATTGTATAAGCCGGTTGGCCTCGCTGACAGACAGCCCGGTCACATCCGGCACCTCGACATAGGCGTCCTGCGACGGATCCCGCGCACCCTCCACATAGAGCATGACGATCGACTTTTCGGTCATCTCAGCCCCCGCCTCAGGCAGCTGGCCCGTCACCGTCTGGCCCGTGCCGTCCAGCATATGCTGAAATCCGGCCTCCTTGAGCGCCGCCGCCGCCTCGCGCACAGTCATGCCGGTCACATCCGGCACCGTCAATGTGCGCAGCGCCTCGCTTTCCTTTGTCGCCCGCGCAACGCCCAGATAAGCCAGCGATTTTTCAAGAATATCGCGTGCAAAGGGCGCCGCCGTCACTGAGCCAAAGTCCGACGCACAATCGGCCTCGTCTACAATGAAGAGCACTGCCAGCCTCGGCTCGTCAATCGGCGCAAAGCCTATAAACGACCCGATGTGCGTATCGGAGGACACCACGCCGTTGACGTAAACCTGCGCCGTGCCGGTCTTGCCGCCAATGCGATATCCCTCGACATAGGCATTGCGGCCGCCGCCTTCCTCGACAACGCCCTCTAAAAGCTCGCGCATGAGCGCCGATGTTTCCGCCGATATGGGCTGCGCCACCGTCTCAGGCGCATTTTTTTCGATGACTGCGCCGTCCGCATCGGTAATTTCAGCCACGACATAGGGCTTCATCAGCCGTCCGCCATTGACGGCCGCGCTGGCCGCCGTAATCAGTTGAATGGGCGTAACCGCAATCGACTGTCCAAAGCCTATGCGCGCCATGTCCACGCGCTTGACACGCTGCTCGGCGATCAGTATGCCTTCGGCCTCTCCAGCGATATCCACACCGGTCAGCGAGCCGATTCCGTAAGCCTGCAGGTAATCATAAAACCGCTCTGTGCCAATGCGCAATCCCAGCTCGACGAAGACCGGATTGCAGGAATTGTACAAAGCCTGGCGCATAGTCTGCGCGCCGTGCGGCCTGCCCCAGCAGCGAACGGTGCTCCCGTCCACACTGATGCGGCCACTGCAATAAAAGCCCTCGTTCACATTGGTCACGCCCAAATCGAGCGCAATGGACGAGGTTAGTATTTTAAACGTCGAACCCGGCTCATAGGCATCGGCCACGACCCGATTGCGCATAAGCGCCGTCAAGGCCGACACATCGTCGCGCGGCGGGCTGTTGGGGTCGTAATCGGGCTTGCAGCACAGCGCCAGAATCTCGCCGGTCTGCGGATTGGTCACAATCACGCGCACACCCTTGGCGTTGTTGACCTGCATCGCCTCGCGCGCCGCCTGCTCGGCATAGCTTTGAATAACATAGTCGAGCGTCAGCTGCGCCGTGCCGCCGTCAATCGCCGCCACATAATGCGTCTCGCCGTCCGAAAGCACGCGGCCCTTGCCGTCTACCTCGCTCAAAAGCGCACCTTCGCGCCCTTTCAAGTATTTGTCCAGCGCCTTTTCAAGGCCGGACTGACCCACGCCATCAATCGTCGTCAGGCCCAGCAGTTGCGCGGCGAACTGCCCCATCGGATAATAGCGGCTTGAATCCTCCTCAAGATAAAGCCCGTTCAGCAGCGAGCTTTTCGCCGCTTTGCAGGCCGCCATCATGCTCCTGAGAGTCTGCGCCGCCTCGTCATCCAGCTTGCGCTTGAGAATCACGCTGCCCCGGGTTTTGTCGGAGACCTTTCCTTTTAGCGCGGCCTCGTCTATTCCCAGTGTCGAAAACAGCGCATGGGCAAACGCCCCGGCATCGGCTATCTGCCTGGGCGACGCGCAGGCCGTATAGGATGTAGCGCTCACTGCCAGCGCTACGCCGTTGCGATCGACAATCGCGCCGCGCTGCGGCTGAACAACCGCCTCGTTGGTCCACTGGCGCTGCGCCCGCTCCTGCAATTCCTGCGCACGCACCACCTGCAAATTGACCAGCTGCGCCGAAACCGCCAAGGCCAGCGCCAGAAAAATCGCCATACAGACGACAATTCGCTTTCGTATGACGGAGCCTGTGGCTATCACACTCCATCACCCCCTGCTCCTTCGTC
>CAYOTH010000195.1:0-4505 GCA_964406835.1 uncultured Oscillospiraceae bacterium | reverse complement strand
GCATAAGAAGACGCATTGCGAGGTCGCATTGTGGATTCTTTGACAGGCTGAGCTTCGCAGATTGATGCGAAGCGTTTTTTGTCTATTAAGTAGTCTGCTCCGGATTTTCCGCATTCTTCTTTCCCTTGGAACGGATGGAGAAGTAGCCTGTGATCGAAATGGCGGCGGCGGCAATGGCATCGACGATGATGTCCTTCATGGTGTCGGACAGCGCTTCATGGCCGATGAGCACAACGTCCTTATCGGTCATGTATTTCTGCATATTCAGCCCGAACAGCCCGTCACCGGAAAATTCGTAGATTTCCCAGACAGCGCCGGCAGCCAGCGCAAAGCAGAAGGCGAAGAGCGAAACAAAGAGCGGACTGAGTTGAACGCGGACATCGGGCGAATCATTGAGCCAATCCACCAACACGAAGCCCAGAGCGCCCAGCATGGCGCCGCTGAAGGCATGAAGGATGGTGTCCCAGTGGGGGATCAGATAGTAAAAGGACATGACCTCGCCCAGGAAAATGGCGCAGTAGAGGAAGATGTAATAAAGAATGCAGATTAGACTGGGTACCGGAATGGACCACTTGCGCGTCAGCAGCGACGGCAGGCCCATGACGGCCAGGCCCAGCAGGCACTGAAGCAGTATCAGCGAATAATCACTGCGGGACATCTGGTGCAGATGCGCTTCATCGGCGGAGGGAGCCAGACACAGTCGGATGATGGCATAGATGACGGAGAGAATCAGCGACAGGAAAAGGATTTGGCTGAAGATGCGGCGCAAGCGTTCATGACGGCCCGGTTTGGACATGAAAATGCCTCCTTATTCAGTATGGAAAATATCCTAACAGTTCAATGTGATTTCAATATGAAGCGCTCAGAGAGGACATGTAAAATTATTGCCAAAAAACAGCTTATAAGCTGGGCAGGCTCTATAAGAGATTATATGCTTTCGATGTCATATGATTCACTATGCAAATCTCCGGTGCAGGGATTTTTAGTGCTGTCCGGTAGGGCCTATTGTAGATAAGACTCCACGATAGGGGAGATAACGCCTCTCCCGCAAACAAAAAAAGCCGCACCGGAAGTTTCATCCGATGCGGCGCATGAGGTTATTCGGCGACGTAGGTTCCAGCGCGGTATTCATTGAGCGCGGTAATCATGCGGTCAATGTTCTCACGTTTGATGAGGAACAACGTCTGATTGTCGCGGCGAACAGCCAGATAATCATCGTCATAGACGAGATACTCGATGGTCAGTTCACCCGGCTCGACATTGAGCTTGTAGGTGACGGAGCAGTAGATATCGCCTTCGAAGTGGTAATCATCGCACAGTTTGCTATTCATCGTGCCGATGATTTCCTGATAGAGCTTCTTGAAGAGCTTCTCATCGGTGACTTCGCCTTCGAAGAAGAACATTTCGTCTTCGTCGTCGGTTTCGTTGCCGCTTTCATCTAGGACTGGCGTGCGCTCGATGTGGAGATCCCACTGATCGTCGGCGGAGCTGATGTTAAGCGCATCTACGCGGGCGATGTAGATCAGGTTGCTGAACTGATCGACCAGATAGCCGGGCGTGGCGTTGTCTAGGAAGGTGAGCGTCGAGGAATCGACGGTGTAGACGGCCTCGGTGTCGTCAATTTGGACGTACACGCTGTCCGAGGTGGCGAAGTTGCCGACGCGGTAAACGTAGGTTTCGGTTTCCTCGGGCTTGGTGGAGTCCGGCTTGACCTGTACGCTCACCTTGAAGCGGGCGGTGCCCTCTTCAAGGCCAGTGTCGGTCAGCTCGCTGATTTCACCGGCATAGGCATCGGCCGTCAGCGCGGCAACGCCGTTGAACATCTCTTCAACACGGTCGCTGTGCGCGCCGTAGACGAAGGGCTGCACCAGCCGGATGCTGGAAACGCTCAGGTTGGTCTCGGTGTTCAGGTCGTAATTGATTTCGACCGTTTCCTTGCCGGCCGGCTCGATGAGCAGATCAGTGATGGTGCTCGTGTCAGTGATGCTCCAGGGCATCGTGCAGGTGTGCAGCGCGGTGCGATCGTTGGTCAGGTTCACAGCAGCCGACTGATAGATCAGGAAGACGGCTTTGCTGCCCTTCTCTCTGAAATAGTAGGCGGTGCTGGTCGGAGCCTGCGCGCCGATCTCCCAGACGGTCTTCGTGCCGTCACGGTAAGTCATGGTGACGGTAGAGAGGGGATTGTCAAGGCCGTAGGGTGTCAGGTCGGTCACATCCTCGGCCACCAGTTTAGTGGCGGTCAGGTTGGCCGCATAGCCGATGATATCGCGGGCCAGCGACTGATTGAGGCTGAAATCCTCCAGGCCTTCGAGCGTGAAGGCCGGCGTGCCGTCCGCCGGGGCGGATTCCGAGCCTTCTTCGTCGTAGGTGTTGTTGTTGAGTATGGTGTAGCCGCTCTGATCGGGGAAGAGGACGCCGATGGAGGCGATGTCCTTGCGATCACGATCAACCAGCTTGACGGTCGTGCTTTCGTAGGTCATTTCCTCGTCGGTTGCCTCGGGCTTGAAGTACTGCGAGGCCTCATAGGCGCCCACGGCGATGGCCAGCACGACGAAGAGAGCCAGAATGGGAATCCAGAGCTTGCGCTTTTTTCCCGTACCGCCTTCGCCGCCGCTCTTTTTGCCACGCAGATCCTTGGCGGAAGCCAGCTTCTTCAGGGGTGCGTCATTGCCTTTCTGCTCCATTACAAGCGCCTCCTCTTAATCCAGACCACCACACCCAGAGCCGCGACGATCACCGGGATGATGATGACCACGATGGCAGCCAGCGTCCAGGCCGTGGTGCTGTCGGGGATGCTCAGCACGGAATCGGCGATGTACTTGCTGGAAATCTCCACAGTGCTGTCGCTGTTGACCAGCCAGTCGATGGTGTTCAGGGTGAAGTTCAGGTTGTAGCTGTAGTACATCAGGTTGGTGTCGGCCAGCAGATAGCGGCTGTCCAGCAGCACGATGCGCACGTCCTTATCGGAATCGGCGCTGTCCTGCTTGAGCATGGCCAGAGCCAGCGTCTGCGTGCCAGGCAGGCCCACATCATCGCCATTGACGGCGGTCGCCTTCTGGGAGGAGGTGAGCAGCTTGGTGTAGGTTACGCCGGATTCGGGAATCTCGACGTTGTTGATCGGGCGGGCGCTGGGCACGACCAGATAGCTGTTGTCGCCGGCCAGATCGGCGGTGATTTCGTGCTCGCTGTCCATCACGGGGACAATGTTGAGCGTGTTGTTGTTCCAGTAGTTGCCGGTGGCGGTTTCGTTTTCGGTAATGATGCCATCGCCGTAGGAGAGCTGATAGTAGTCCAGCAGCTTGACAAAGTTGGGCAGCTTGGCCAGATCGGCGTCATAGCTCATCGAGCAGAGCATACGGCCACCCTCGGAGAGCCAGGAGCGCAGCATGGCGTACTCGTCGTCGTTGAGATCGCGCTCGGGATCGATGATGATGACGGTATCGCCGATGGTTAGTTCAACGGCGGTGTTGCTCAGATCGAGCGTGCTCACGTCGTAGTTGCGGTTCTGCAGCTGAGCAGTGAGCAGGGTGCAGTATGCTGAGGAATCCAGCTCGTTGTGGCCGCTGAGATAGAACACGCGCGGTGTTTCGGTACTGGTGACGTAAACCAGAGCAGCAGTCATTTTGGATTCGAGCGTGAAGTAGGTGTAGCTGCTGCCGGTGTAGTTGCTGGTGGAATAGTAGTAGTAATCGCTGCGGTTGATCAGCTTGACGCGGCTTTCGTCGCCGTTGGTCACGATGACGGCGCCCTCGCTGAGCTGCGTATCGCCGGCGTACTTGGTCACGCGGGTCGGCTCAGCCACGGGATCGATGTTGTCAATCGTAATGTGGCTGTTGAGCGCGTGATACTTTTCCAGCACGCTTTCTACCTGAACGCGCAGGGAGGAGGTAGTGCTGTTCTGGTAGAGAGTGTAGACGTGAATGTCCTGTTCGACGTTATTGACGATTTCGTAGGTCGCCTCTTCGAAATCCGTGGCGTTGATGGCAGTGACATCCAGGCTCAGCGCCCAGTTGGTTTCCACCGCGCCCAGGGCGACGTTGAGCAGAATGACAACGGCAATGACCACGACGGTCAGTATGGTGGCATATCCGCCATAGCGGAATTTGCGCTGGCCCAGCAAAGACTTCAGGCCCTTCGACTTCTTCTTTTCATTATTCATAGCGATCAACCCTCACTCCATCTTCTCTTGTCGATAACGCGAACCGCCAGGAACAGGATGATGCCGCAGAACGAGACATAGTAGAAGATATTCGCAAAGCTGAGAATACCGGCCATGAACTCATTGTAGCGGGTGTACAGGCTGAGCCAGGAGATTACGGTGTTTACGAAGGACAGACCCGGAACGGACAGCGAGGAGCCAACGCTTTCCAGAATCTGAAGCAGGAAGTTGACGCCCAGAGTCAGCACGGCGGCGGAGACCTGGTTTTCGGTCAGCGCGCTCATCAGAACGCCGATGGCGACATAGCTGAAGCCCAGAAGCAGGAAGCCCAGGTAGTTGGTGGCGC
>CAYOTH010000194.1:0-4528 GCA_964406835.1 uncultured Oscillospiraceae bacterium | reverse complement strand
GCATGTGGAGGTCAATCTTTCGGCGGGGCTGACGCAGTTTGAACTGGTCGGCCTGCCGGACGCTGCGGTGAAGGAATCACGCGAGCGCGTGCGCACGGCGCTCAAAAACAGCGGCTTTGCCTTTCCGGACGGGCGACTGACCATCAATCTGGCTCCGGCCGATCAGAAAAAGGAAGGCCCGGCGTTTGATCTGCCGCTGGCTGTGGGTATTCTCGCTTCATGCGGGAAATTGTCCCTGGAGAGCCTGAAGGGCATGGCGCTTCTGGGCGAATTGTCGCTCGACGGCAGTGTGCGCCCGGTGCGCGGCGTGCTGCCCATGGTGATCAGCGCACGGGAGCAGGGCGTTGGAAGCATGATGATCCCCTTGGAAAATGCCGGCGAGGTGCGCTGTGTCGAGGGGATTGACATCTATCCCGTCGAGTCGCTTCAGCAGGCTGTGGGGCATCTGACGGGCGAGGCGCCCATTGCGCCGCTTGAAACGCTGGCCTATAAGCAGCTGCTGGGCGAGCGTGTTCCCACGGTGGATTTCAGCGTTGTCAAGGGGCAGAAGAGCGCCAAGCGCGCGCTGGAGATTGCGGCGGCCGGCGGTCATAATGTCATTATGATTGGCCCGCCCGGCTCAGGCAAAACGCTTATGGCGCGCTGTATGTCCACCATTCTGCCCGATATGACCTTCGAGGAGGCGCTGGAGACCACGCGCATTCACAGCGCTGCCGGGCTGATGAACGGTGGCACGCTGCTGGTGGAGCGGCCGTTCAGGTCGCCGCATCATCTGGCCTCTTCAGTGTCGCTGATCGGCGGCGGAGCCCATGCGCAGCCCGGAGAGATCTCCAAGGCGCACAACGGCGTGCTTTTTCTCGATGAGCTGCCCGAATACCGGCGCGATGTGCTGGAAGCGCTCAGACAGCCCATGGAAGATGGCTTTGTGACCATCACCCGGGTGAGCGCGCAGTCCACCTATCCGTCAGGCTTTATGCTGATCTGCTCGATGAACCCCTGTCCGTGCGGCAATTACGGCTCGCGCACGCAGGCCTGCCGCTGCTCTCAGGCAGAGATTCGCCGCTACCTGAATAAGGTGTCCGGCCCGCTGCTGGATCGAATTGATTTGCATATCGAAATTGAAAGCGTGCCGCTGGAGCGCATTTCCGATGCGTCTTTGGAGGAATCGTCCGCACAGGTGCGCGAGCGGGTGGAGGCGGCGCGCGCCGTTCAGCGTCGGCGCTATGACGGGCGGAAGATCGCCTGCAACGCCCGATTGGATGCCCGCTCGATTACCGAGTTCTGCCGCCTCAAGCCGGATGCACAGAAAATGCTCATGAAGGCCTGCGAAACGATGAACCTGAGCAACCGAGCCTACACGCGCATATTAAAGGTTTCCCGCACCATAGCGGATATGGAGAACTGCGAGCTGATCGAGCTTAAGCATGTCGCCGAGGCCGTTCAGTATAGGATGCTTGATCGCAAATACTGGGGCTAAAGAGGCGCTTTGCATGAATTATTCGGATAAGCAGAGATACTGGATATGGCTTTCCAGCATACAGGGCATGGACGGCAAGCCCTTTCATCGCCTGCTGGAGGAATACGGCGAGGCGGAGTATGTCTGGCGGCAACTGATCGTGGCGCGCAGAATCCTGACGCCCACCATGTACGGGCATCTGGAAAAGGCGCGCACAAACGAATACATGGACGAGCTGATGGAATCGATGGAAAAAAACGGCATCGTGGCCGTTACGCAGCTCGATGACGATTACCCTGATCGGCTGCGCGGCATTGAGGAAGCGCCGCCAACGCTGTATCTGCGCGGCAACCGAGAGGCGCTCAATTCAAAAAAGATGTTTGGCATCGTCGGTTCGCGCAAGGCCACGGTGGACGGCGCGCGCTTTGCCAAAAGTATCGCCTATGATCTGTCTCGCAGCGATGTGAGCGTGGTTTCCGGGCTGGCTATGGGCATTGACCGCAGCGCGCACGAGGGCTGCCTGGAGGGCGGCTCGCCGACGCTGGCCGTACTGGGAAGCGGCGTGGATATTATCTATCCGACAGACAACCGGCTGCTGGCCGAACAGATTCTCTCGGGCGGCGGCGCGCTCCTTTCCGAATACAGGCCGGGCGTTCCGCCGACGGCGCGCACCTTTCCCCGGCGCAACCGCATTATCAGCGGCCTTTCGGATGGCGTTATGATGGCGGAGGGGACGATCAAATCCGGCGCGATGATTACCATGCGCTATGCACGCGCGCAGAGACGGCCGATTTTTGCCGTTCCCGGCTCGGTTTACGCGGCGTCCTATGAGGGGACGAACCGGCTATTGCTGGAGGGCGCGCAGATTTGCCTGAGCGCGCGGCAGATTACCGACTACTATGGCTGGAAGGCAGCCCAGGCGGAACTGGCCGGTGAGGACTTGCCGGAGCTGGAGGGCGACGCGCTCAAAGTTGTCGAAATATTGAAGTGTGAAGAAAAATCATTTGACGAATTGGCAAATGTTATGAAAATGAATATCTCGGAGCTAAATTCACTCTTGACAATCCTTGAAATGCAGGGAATAATAAGACAGTCGGCTGGAAAATTATATCGAGCCATTGTCTGATGAGCGCTTAAAACGCGCATTGGATGGAACATAACGGAGGTTGGGTTAATTCATGACGTCGCACAAGCTCGTAATTGTCGAGTCGCCTGCCAAGGCGCATACCATCGGAAAATTTCTGGGACGAGGCTATAAGGTAGAGGCCTCGAACGGACATGTCCGCGATCTGCCCAAGTCGCAGATTGGCGTTGACATAGAGAACGGCTTTGAGCCGAAGTATATTACCATTCGCGGCCGTGGTGAAATTCTGGACAGAATCCGCCGCGAGGCCAAGAACGCCACCAAGATTTACCTCGCAACTGACCCGGACCGCGAGGGCGAGGCCATTTCCTGGCATCTGGCGGGGGTTCTGGGCATCAAGGCTGAGGAGGCCTGCCGGGTCGAGTTTTTTGAAATCACCAGCAAGGCAGTCAAGGCGGCCATCAAGTCGAGCCGTCCGATTGATATGGATCTGGTCAATGCTCAGCAGGCGCGCCGCGTGCTGGATCGCCTGGTCGGCTATAAGATTAGCCCGCTTCTGTGGGATAAGGTTCACAAGGGCCTCAGCGCCGGACGCGTGCAGAGCGTGGCCACGGCCATGATTTGCGAGCGCGAGCACGAGATCGACGAATTCGTTCCGGAGGAATACTGGACGATCGCCGGAACGTTCAAGGCTGACGACGGCGCGGAATTTGGCACGCGCTTTGTTTCCTGCGACGGTGTGAGCGAGCTGCACAATCAGCAGGAGGCGGACGCGGTGGTCAGCCGCATGAAAAAGGCGGCCTTTACCATCGGGGCCGTGCGCCTGAGTGAAAGGCGCAAGTATCCGGCCGCGCCCTTTACCACGTCGAATTTGCAGCAGGAGGCCTCGCGCAAGCTGGGCTTTACGACGCTTAAAACCATGCAGATCGCCCAGCAGCTTTATGAAGGCGTGGATATCGAGGGCGAGGGAACGCAGGGTCTTGTTTCGTATATCCGTACCGACAGCACGCGCGTTTCCGAGGAGGCCATTGCCGCGGCGCGCGATATGATCGGCAGTGTCTACGGCGCGGACTATGTCCCCGAGGAGCCCAACCGCTACAAGAGCCGCCGAAGCGCTCAGGATGCGCACGAGGCCATTCGCCCGACCGACGTGATGCGCCGTCCCGATCAGATCAAGAACTCGCTGACGCGCGATCAGTTTAAGCTCTATAAGCTGATCTACGCGCGCTTTGTGGCCAGCCAGATGACGCCAGCGGTGTTTGATACGATGTCGGCCGACATTACCGGCGACGGCATCGTCATGCGCGCCAACGGCTCGAGAATGCGTTTCCCGGGCTTTACCGTGGTCTATGAAGAGGGCGAGGACGACGTCCAGGCCGAGGAAAATGACGGCATGCCCGCTCTGACCGAGGGGGCAGCCACCATGCTGGACGATGTGCAGGCCGATCAGAAGTTCACCATGCCGCCGCCCCGCTATACCGAGGCCTCGCTGATCCGCGCGCTGGAGGATAAGGGCATTGGCCGTCCGTCCACCTACGCGCCCACGATTACGACCATCATGACGCGCGGCTACATTTCCCGGGAAAACAAGCGCCTGATGCCGACCGAGCTGGGCTTGGTGATTACCGAGATGATGAAAAAGCACTTCCCGGATATCATCAACATTCAGTTTACTGCCGATATGGAGGAGAAGCTGGACGAGGTCGAAGAGGGCAAGCTGGATTGGCACAGCATCATCAGCGAGTTCTACGGCCCGTTCAAGGAATCGCTGGATAAGGCCGAGGCGACCATTGAAAAAATCGAAATGGTCGATGAGGTATCGGATATTCCCTGCGATAAGTGCGGCGCGATGATGGTCTATAAGACCGGCCGCTTTGGCCGCTTCCTGGCCTGCCCGAATTTCCCGGCCTGCCATAACACCATGCCCATTCTCAAGTACATCGATGTAACCTGTCCCGATTGCGGCGGGCGATTGATCGAGCGCATGA
>CAYOTH010000193.1:0-4546 GCA_964406835.1 uncultured Oscillospiraceae bacterium | reverse complement strand
CGCGTCGGTCTTCCCGGCCAGCCGCGCGCAGGGCATCACCTGGAAGAGCAGCCGCTCTGCCGTGGCCAGCGTAGATCAAAACGGCAACGTGACCTTCAAAAAGCCCGGAACCGTCAAAATCACGGCCACCTCGGCGGTCAATCGCGATATCCAGTCCAGCGTGACTATCCAAGTCACCCGACTGCCCGCGCCGGATGCCATTTCGATTTCGCCCACGCCCGCCACGCTTGAGCTGAGCGAAACGCTGGATCTTGGCGCCATCACCTACCCGACCAACGAGCGCCGCAGCCAGGAGCTTCGCTGGAAGAGCAGCTCCAATTCGGTGGCCCGCGTTTCGAGCGACGGCATCATCACGCCGCGCAAGCTGGGCACGGTCACCATCACCTGCTATTCGGCGGTCAACTCCCGCATCTGCAGCACGCTCACACTGAAAATCATCGACAGCAAGCTGCCCGACAGCATCTCCCTGGGCGCTGCCACGCTCTCCATGGAGGACGGACAGAAGCTTCAGCTGACGCCCCGCATTGAACCGGCCACAGCCGTTCAGACGGTCAGCTGGAAGAGCAGCAAAACCAGCGTCGCCACGGTCGATTCTCAGGGCGTCGTGACGGCCCATCGCGCCGGAACGGCCTACATCACGGCCACCTCCACCTACTCCTCGAAAAAGTCCGTCCGCATTAAAGTCACCGTCACGCAGAAGAACGCGCCCACGGCACTGTCCTTCCCCACGTCTTCGGCATCAATCTATGTGGGCAAATCCGCTCAGATCGCCGTTTTGCCGCAGCCGGCCACGGCCAGCGTGCTGTGCCAGTACCTCAGCTCTGATCCGTCCGTGGCGACCGTTGACAACAACGGCATCATCACGGCACACAAGGTCGGCATGACGACCATCAGCGCCTGCTCGCAGAAGAACCGCCAGGCCACGGCCACGTTGCGCGTGATTGTCTACGATGACTACACGCCCGGCACGCTCACCCTGAGCAGCGATGCGCTCTACCTGGGCGTCAAGTACGGCGATTCTCTCAGTGCCTCGATCCTGCCCGCCGCGGCCAATCAGAACGTCGCCTGGAGCAGCGCCAATCCCGCTGTGGCCAGCGTCAGCGCGCAGGGCCATGTTTCCGGCCTGTCCATCGGCACAACCACCATCACAGCCACAGCCGTCAACGGCCTGTCGGCCTCTTGTACGGTCTACGTCACCAGCACGAATGTTTCGGGCGTCGTTCCGGCGCGCACCACGAGCATTTCTGGCATTGAAGAAAACCTGTCCAAGATCTACGCCATTCAGGACAGTGCGCTGGATGTCATTGCCTCGCTCAAGGCGCTGGGTGCCATTTCCGACGGCGAAGCCAGCGCGCGCTCGGCCATTATCCGCCGCGCCATCGCCGATCAGGCATTCCCCTGGATGACCACCTCCACGCAGGAATACTGGACGCAGAAATATGCCGAAAAGCGCTATCTGCCTGGCCGCGTTTACTATGGCTTGCCCTACACGCAGGCCGGCGCCAATGGCAACTCGGCCAACCGCACCTACACGGTCGCCAAGGCCCTGGCCGAGAACCGCTATTACGACAGCAAAGAAGGCTACTACCTCCTCAACCAGAGGAATCTGCTCAACGGCAGCTATGCAGGTTGCGACTGCTCGTTCTTCGTCAACACGGCGACCTACGGCCTGGGTCACAAGGCTTCGGCGCTGAAGACCTATACGATGAACACCTCTTCCTACTATAAGACGCTCTCCAGCTATTCCGAGCTTCGTCCGGGCGATCATCTGGTGCTGGCCAAGAACCACACGGTCATGTTCATGTACTGGATGGATGCCGAAAAGACCAAGTTCATGATTATCGAACAGGGCGGCGACGGCAACACGATTATCTGCTCCATCAAAAACGCCTCGGCGTATTCGTCGCTGGGCTATATTCCGCGCCGCGTCAGCACCTTCAACTAATCCTTTCCTGCGCCGGGATCCCGCTTCGGGGTTCCGGCGTTTCTTTATCCCGCCGAACAGGCGCAAGGCACAAAACAACCGTTCCGAAAAGCCATCGCTTTGCTGCGAAACGACAACTCAAATCCCCCATCCGTGCCGTTTCTTTGTCAATCTCATCATACTTCGTTATCATCTATCCCCTAACGAACAGTCTGTTTTTTCCCAACTCTTTTCATAAAATCGGGATTTCACGAACTGAAAGCCTGAATTTTCAAGATCTGCTCCCCCTGTAGACAAAAAAGGCCCCGGAGAACGAATCTCCAAGACCCCATTTTCTTTATGAACTGCATAACAGGCGTCTTATCTAAAAAAAGTATGGACAGTTGTTCACCGTCATAATCTGGCATGATCGAAGCAAAGCGTGTGATTGACCATCGTACCGACTTTTCTCAGGACGCCCAATCAAGTCGCGCGTAGGACAAGCGGTTTGGCGTTATCTCTGTCAAACAGGCTGTAAACCGTCCCCATTCAACCAAAAACGCAAAACAGCTTACATCGATGCTGCCCATGATAAAAAAGCGTTATCCGATTACCTTGGAGATTTCTATTCTCCTAAATGGAAAAACTCCAAATACAGGCTCTTTGCCCTAGCCGTTTCACTTTGGGCAATTCCCGAAAGGCGAACAACTTAAAATACCAGCCGACAACAAAAAGTGGAGCGTATCGGCCACAATACGCTTCACTTTTTGTTGTCAGTGTGCTATCTGAAATCCCGACTCTCCCTTTAGAGCGAAATTAAATTCTCTAAGGACACCTTTGATTTTGCTCACGCTTCAGCCTGTAATAGCAGGCCCCGGATCGCATCCCTTTCAAAGCCATCATACAAATACTTGTCTATGGCTTCCTCGCCTGTATATATTCTTTTAAAGCGGTCTATGCCAACCTGCTTTAATAAATGCAAAACATAAACGCCTGAATACAAATAGCCTTCGTTTTCGTAAAAGCCCTTTTCATCAAGCAATTGTCTTGCATCCGGATATTTCTGTCACCAAGCTGGTCTCGATCAATTTGTCCCGCACAAGCAACAGCAATACCCTCGGCAATCATAATATTGGCTTCATCCGCGTTTAGAAGCTGATCAAAAGCTATATGAACAATCTCATGTTTTACGACTGCGAGCATGTCATCAAATGACCTGTCCTCAACGATGTTCGGTGAAAGAATACACAAAATTCTGTTCTCGTAATTTTCATTTCCCACCATCCAGCCTTCGTATTCATCATCCGATTTGCCTGTCAATTTCTTAAATGACGCTCGGCTCGGACAGAGCATGAACCTATGCTTGGAAGTGTCCGCATTGAGACCAAACCGTTTTACTGTACAATCATATGTTTCATCGATCAGCGTTACGATTTGTTCAATAATACTGCCATCTGATTCATCATAAAAAACGTAGAAATAATTCGTTTCAATAGATCGACTTAGCATATGCTCATCCTCCAGGCGATCAACTCGGCATTAAACCGCTGCCCGCCTTAGAACAGCAGACGAAGGCTTATGTAAATGGCCGGAATCAGCATCGCCGGCAACATATTGCCCACGCGTATGCGCTCCTTCATAATACCCAGCATATTCAGCCCCAGCCCAATGATGAGCAGGCTGCCCGTTGCGCTCATCTCCAGTATGGCCGCCTCCGACAAGAAGCTGCCCAATCCCATGGCCAGCAGCGCAATGCCGCCCTGATAGATCAAAAGCGGCACAACCGATAAAATCACACCGATGCCCCACGAAGAAGCAAAAATCAGCGCCGACACGCCATCCAGCGCCGACTTAGCCAAAAGCGTATCCGGCTTGTTCTGAAAGCCTGCCTCCAGCGCGCCCACAACCGCCATGGAGCCCACGCAAAACAGCAGCGTCGCATTAATAAAGCCCTTGGAAAAGCCGTCATCGCTGCGCATGAGCTTTTTCTGCGCCCAACTGCCCAGCGCATCCAGCCGATCCTCCAGGCGCATCAGCTCGCCCAGCGCCGTTCCCAGCACCATCGAGATAATCACCAGCATGACGTTTTCCGTCTGAATGGCGCCCGTTATGCCGATCAAAAGCACACACAGCGCCAGCCCCATGTTAATCGATTCGCTATACTTCTTCGGAATGCCGCCCTTGAGACCACTGCCTACCAATCCGCCCACAATCACCGCGATGGCGTTGACCCATATTCCCAGCATTTTTCATCCGTCCTTCCGTATTACACCCGTTTTTCTTCAATCCAGACTCAGCAACCCCAGCCGCGCGCAGTGAAACAGGCTTTGCTGGATCAATCCGGCCTCAACGCCGAACATCTCGTGTGCCGCCCGCTGTATTTCGGCTTTGCCACTCGCCTGAGGCACAAACCAGCGCTTCATCAGCCGCTCGACCCAAACGTCCACCGGAAAAGCCCGGCTCTGTCCCAGGCCGAAAAGCTGGACGCAATCGGCTACCTTGTCGCCCACGCCGCTGAGTGTCAGCAGCCGGGCATGAGCCGTTTCGTAATCCAGCGCCGAAAGCCCCTCCAGTTCAAAGCCCTCGCACACGCTGCGCGCAGTCTGAATCAGATAAGGCGCGCGATAGCCGCAGCCCAAAGCA
>CAYOTH010000192.1:0-4546 GCA_964406835.1 uncultured Oscillospiraceae bacterium | reverse complement strand
TTCTTGGCCAGCTCGTTCTTGCAGAAGATCAGGCCGCCACGCGGGCCGCGCAGGGTCTTGTGCGTGGTGGTGGTGACGATATCGCAGCCAGCCTCGAACGGCGAGGGATGGCAGCCGGCAGCCACAAGGCCGGCGATGTGCGCCATGTCAACCATCAGATAAGCGCCCACTTCGTCGGCGATGCGACGGAAGGCGACGAAATCGATGACGCGCGGATAAGCGCTGGCGCCGGTGAGGATCAGTTTGGGATGGCAGGCGAGCGCCTTTTCGCGCACGTCGTTCATGTCGATATAGCCGTTGTCATCAGTGTTGTAGAACACCATGTCGTACAGCTTGCCGGAGAAGTTGACGGGGGAACCGTGCGTCAGGTGCGCGCCGTTGTCTAGGCTCATCGAGAGGATGGTGTCGCCCGGCTTGAGGATGGCGGCATAGGCGGCAAAGTTGGCCTGGCTGCCGCTGTGGGGCTGAACGTTGACATGATAATCGGTGTTGAAAACCTTTTTCCACTGGTCGCGGCAGATGTTTTCGATCTGATCGACCACATGGCAGCCGCCGTAATAGCGCTTGCCCGGATAGCCCTCCGCGTACTTGTTGGTCAGGCAGGAGCCGGTCGCCTTCAGTACATCGTCGCTGACGAAATTTTCGGACGCAATCAGTTCGATGGTTTCGGACTGGCGCGCCTTTTCCAGGTTGATCAGATCAAAGATATTCTGAACTTCACTCATTGCGGCAGAACCACCTTTCGTTGTCATCAGGGAAATGGATTATCAATCTATGTATATGTAGTATATCAGATGGGCGCGCATCTGCCATGAAAAGCACATTGACTTCCTGTAAAATAGCTGCTTTTTTCTCGCCTGATCGCGATGTTTGCGTTAAAAGATTTCCTGAACATTCGGAGATAGCGTGAACACATATTGCACTCAATTCCGAAAGATGCGCGCTGCACGGGGCTTGTTTTATACGATGATACAGCAAACTTCCGTATGATAACGGACTACTTGCGTACACTTTTGAGATAGTCCGTCGGCGTGACGCCCAGCAGCGCGCGGAACTGCCGGGAGAAGGCGTTGACGCTCGAATAGCCCAGCTTTTCGGCAGTTTGCGAGACGTTGTAGCGCCCCTCGCGCAGGAGTCGCCGCGCCTCCTCGAGCCGAAGTCGCCGGTAATACTCCATGACGCCCATGCCGTTGGCGCGCCGAAAGCGGCGTTTAAGCACCGTGGAGCACAGTCCGGAATGGCGGCAGAGCGCCTCGAAGGTCAGGCTGCCGTCCGGGTGCTCGCGCATCAGCGTGTTCAGGCGCAGCGTCAGCGCCGCACCGTCCCGGTCTTCAGTGAGCGGCAGGCCGGCTTCCAGCGGCGTTTTGTCGCCGGCGCGCACCAGCAGGATCAGCAGCTGCGTTAGATAGGTTTCGATCAGCTCGACGGCTGCAAAGGGAGCGCCTTGCCGCGGTATGAGGCGCGGCTGTGAAATATCCAGCACCGGGCCAAAGCAGGCTTCGCCTTCCTGAATGATCTGGCGCAGCAGCGTTCGGGCCGGGACATCGGGGGTCAGCACGCGATGAGCCAGCGGACGCAGGGGCGAGAGCGCGCCGTCAAAGGACATGACCATAATGTTCGGGCCGGTTGCTCCGGCCAGTATGGTGTGAAATTCGCCGGGACGATGAAAAAAGACCTGGCCCTCGCGCAGGCGGATGATTTCGTCGTCTGCGCCGATGTCGGCCTCGCCTCGGTCGATGTAGACCATTTCCCAGAAGTCATGCGATTCGCCGGAAAAGACGTATCCAGCGGCGAACTGAAAGTAGTGAAGGCTATAAAGCCGATTGATGCGAATCGGCCGCTCGATTTTCAGGGGCTCGTAATGGGAGGTCATGATCCGTTTCTCCTTTGCGTGAATGGGGCGTCCGGCGTCTGAGGCTATATTATGGAAGCTCAAAGACGGACGTTTTTCTTTATTGTAGCCGAAATGGCGGGAAAAGGCAAGAGGAAACGCGTCCAAAATGATAAAAAACGCGTCCGGATTGATCGTGCAAAGCGCCTTCGTGTCTGGTATAATAAAGCCATGAGGTCACAAGACACTCAAAGGAGGAAGCCGAATCATGAAAAAAGGCATTAATATCTGGTCTTTCCCGGCTGGCATGTCCATTGAGGACTGCATGCGCCTGGCCGCCAAAACTGGCTATGACAGCATTGAGCTGTCGCTGGACGCCGAGGGTCCGCTGAGCCTTTGCAGCAGCGACGAGCAGATTGTGCATTTCCGCACGCTGGCGAACGAACTGGGCCTCGAAATCAGCTCTCTGGCCAGCGGCCTTTACTGGGATACGCCCCTGACGCACGATGATCCCGTCATTCGCGAGAAGGCCAAGCAGACCGTGCGCTTCCAGCTCAAGGCGGCCAAGCTGCTGGGCTGTGATGCGATTTTGGTTGTGGCCGGCTGCGTGGGTGCCGATTTCATTCCTGGCTGCCCGGTGACGCCCTACGACGTGGTTTATGACCGCGCGCTGGAGGCGGCTCGCGAGCTGGCTAAGGACGCGGAAGAGGCCGGCGTGGTGATCGCGTTTGAAAATGTCTGGAACAAGTTCCTGCTCTCTCCGCTGGAGACGCGCGATTTCATTGATAAGGTCGGCTCGGATTATGTCAAGATGTACTTTGACATTGGCAACGTGCTGGTGACTGGCTATCCGGAGCATTGGGTGAAGATTCTGGGCAAGCGCATTGCCCGCGTTCACGTCAAGGATTTCCGCACGATCGTGGGCAATATCAACGGCTTTGTCGATCTCCTGGGCGGCGACGCCAATTTCCCGGCGGTCATGAAGGAGTTGCGCGCCTGTGGCTATGACGGCTATCTGACGGCCGAAATGAACGGCTTCCCCTGCGCGACCGACGCCGTGGTTGTGCGCACGCTGGATGCGCTCAAGCGCATTGTCGAGTGCTGAAAAAACGCTGAAGTCGGCTGCGCTTTTCCTGAAAGAGGAGGTGCCTTTGCTATGCAGATCGAAGTGAAACAGACGGTATTTCCACGCTGGCGGGGTTTTAACCTGCTGAGTATGTTCTGTTCTCAGGCCTCGAACATCAATCGGGGCCGTGCGCCGGGTTATTTCATCGAGGAAGACTTCCAGATTATCGAGGATTTCGGCTTTAACTTTGTACGCTTGCCGCTTTCCTATCGCGTCTGGGGCGACGTTCACGATCCCTTCAAAATTGACGAGGCCAAGCTGGCGCCGCTGGATAAGGCGGTCGAGTATGGCATAAAGCATCATTTGCACGTCAACATCTGCATGCACCGTATTCCGGGCTTCTGCGTGCTTCACGGCGACGAGCCGGAGGAAGAGACGCTGAATCTGTGGGAGGACGAAAAGGCGATGGACGCCGCGGCCTGCCACTGGCGCGCCATTGCTCAGCGCTATACCGAGATTGGTTCCGATCAGCTGAGCTTTAACATCGTCAACGAGCCGACGTGCGTGACCACTTGGCAGTACGCCGATTTGATCGACAAGGTGGTCAGCGCCGTGCGCGAGGTTTCGCCTGATCGGCTGTTCATCATTGACGGCGTGGATTCTGGCGATTATCCGCCGCCGCGGCCGATGCTGCAAATGCAGAACTGCGGCTACAGCCTGCGTGGGTATGAACCGCGAAGCATTACGCATTATGGACAGTACTGGCGCTATACCGAGGATGTCAAGCCGCGCTGGCCGGGCGGATTGCAGGCTATTTCGGGCGACAAATGGCTGGTTTGGGACAGAGCCTACATGGATCGGTATTTCGGATTGTGGGCGGCGATGGCATCGTATCTCAAGGTGGGTGTTCACTGCGGCGAGTTTGGCTGTTCCAATCGCGTTGCGCACGATATTGTGCTGGCCTGGATGTGCGACTTGCTGGATTCGCTCAAGTCGTTTAACATCGGCTATGCCATGTGGAACCTTCACGGCGTGAACGGCATCATGGATAGTGGACGAAGCGATGTCGAGTACAAAAAGTGCGGCAGTCATTTGCTGGACGAGAAGATGCTCAAGCTCATGCAGGCGTTTTAAGGCTTTGCGTTATCCGGGGCCGATGCGGTGCTTGGTTTGAAGGCGGCCATAAAGCGTTTGCGGGATTATCAAAAGGACATAAAAAGGAGTTGTTTTCAATGCTGAAGGTTGGTCTGGTTGGTATTGGTTTCATGGGTCATGGTCATCTGGATCAGTATCTGCGCCTGATGAAGGAGGGCGCGCCGGTTAAGTTGGTTGCCCTGTGCGATGTGGACGATAAGAAGTTCCACGAGCAGTTTGAGGGCGGCAACATGGGCGATCTGGGCAAGTCGGCCTATGATTTCTCTCAGTTCCATCTCTATCACGACTTTAACGAGATGCTGGCCAACGAGGAGCTGGACTACATCGACATTACGCTGCCCACCTATCTGCACAGCTACTATGCCATCAAGGCGCTCAATGCCGGCAAGCATGTGCTCTGCGAAAAGCCCATGGCCATCAATCCCACGCAGTGCCGTATGATGATCGACGCGGCCAAGAAGAACAACAAGAAGCTGATGATCGCTCAGTGCCTG
>CAYOTH010000191.1:0-4554 GCA_964406835.1 uncultured Oscillospiraceae bacterium | reverse complement strand
CAGCCATTGTCCGTACAGCTTGCCCCAGAGCGCCTTGCCCCAGCCGGTGTCGGAAATGGTGAAGTGCAGTCCGTCGCGGTGAACGGTGTGCCAGTATTTGGCGGTGATGTAGTGGCCCAGCGGGTATTTGTGGCTGTGCGCGGCAATCTTGGGATAGCCGGTCGTGCCGGAGGTGAAGAACATCAAAAGCGTGTCATTGCCGCAGGCTGCATCCTCCGGACGCTCATACTTGCGGGTAAAGAGCGGGCTTTCCTCGTCGTAGTTGTGCCAGCCCTCGCGCGATCCGCCCACGATAATCTTCTGCGTCAGGGTCGGACAGCTAGCCGCCGCCAGATCAACCTGGTGCGCGGTATCGCCGTCAACTGTGCAGAGAATGGCACTCACGCCAGCCGCCTGGAAGCGATACTCAAAATCATGCGCCTGGAGCTGGTTGGTCGCCGGAATGGCGATGGCGCCCAGCTTGTGCAGGGCCAGGATGGCCGGCCAGAACTGCCAGTGGCGCTTGAGCACCAGCATCACACGGTCGCCCTTCTTGACGCCCAGCGATTTAAGGTAATTGGCCGCCTGCGCGGAGAGCCGCTTCATATCCTTGAAGGTAAAGCGCCGCTCCTGCTTATCGCGGGTGAGGTGCAGCATGGCCAGCTTTTCCGGATAGCGATCGGCCACGGCGTCCACCACGTCAAAGGCAAAATTAAAGCGATCCTCATTGACGAAGTCGATGGTCTTGAGCGCGCCGTTTTCATCCTCGGTAGTGTGGATGAACTCCTCGCACACCAGCGGCTCGGATCGGCTGGCCGACATCAGGCTTTCGCGAATCTCCTGCTCGGGCTGCGCCTCGCCCGGCAACACGACGGCCAGGAACGTGCAGTCCTGTCCGTCCACGGCGATCATGCCGTGTGGCGTCGAGGAATTGTAGAAGATGCTGTCGCCTTCGCCGAGCACCTCAACATGGTCGCCCACCTGAACCTTCAGCTTGCCCTCGATCACCAGGTCAAATTCCTGGCCGGAGTGCGTGGTCATGTGGATGGGACGCTGCTGCTGCTCAGCCGAATAATCATAGCGCACCCAGTAAGGCTCGGCCATTTTCTGGCGGAACATCGGCGCAAGGTTCTGAATGCGGATGCCCTTTTCCTTGGCCGTCACAACGCCGCGTCCCTTGCGCGTCACCGCGTAGCTGGACAGATGAGCGCTCTGGCCTTCCAGAAGATCGGTGATCTCCATGCCAAAGGCCTGCGCGCACTTGTGAATAAACGTAAAAGGCAGGTCAACCTCGCCGCTTTCATAGCGCCAATAAGTTTCCTCATCCAGCTGCGTTTTTTCTGCCATCTGCGCCGCATCATAGCCCATAATGGCGCGCATCTCTCGAATACGAAGGGCAATTTCCTGAATCTGACCGGGCATGCTGCTCATGGGTGCTCCACTCCTCTTTTTTTGATCTTTCGGCCCGCAGTGTATAAAAAAACGCCCCAAAGCCTTTCGGCTTTGAGACGAATGAATATCATCCGCGGTACCACTCAACTTGCGATGTTTCCATCGCCCCTCTTCAGGCTCTATCAAGCCCTAGGCACTCACGCGGCCTGCACGGGAAGGGTCTACCGGCTCGCTCATGGAGCTTTCTTCCTTCCGGCTCGGGAGATTGATTATCTAAGGAATCATCGTTCACGGCTCGCACCAACCGCCGCTTCTCTGTAACGACTTGCTCTTCCGGAGACATTCTCCCTCATCGCTTTTATGTCATTCAGTTTTCACGTTCTTATAATACCGCTCTTTTCCCGCGATGTCAAGAGAAAATTTTCGCCGCGAGGCCTTTTTCGTGTAAATTCGTCATTAAGCGTCCGCTGCGTCCTCTTCCCAGATGGCCGACGTCAGCCGCTTTGTGGCCTCGCCCAGCGCTGCCGCATCCGGCCTTGAAATGTCCTCCAGCCCCACGGGCGCGCCAATGCGCACCGTCGTGCGATGAAAGGGACGAACCGGACCGCTGACGTGAATCGGAATCATCGGGGCCTTCGTGCGAATGGCCATCAGCGCCGCGCCCGACTGCATTTCGCGGTTCTCATCGTGCTTAAAGCGATGTCCCTGCGGGAAAATGCCCAGCGCGCCGCCCTCCTTCAAAATGCCGATACAGGAGCGCATGGCCGCCATATCGCTGCCGCCGCGATAAAGAGCGGGTCGATCATAGAAACGTGATTGCTGCACAGCATGACCGGCCCCTCCATGGGCACGTTTTCCCGCCCGATCACCCGATGCGGAAAAATCAGATGCAAAAGCGGACGCATCAGCGCCACGATGACGCGATAAAATCGATTGCTCTTCATGTCACTCGCCGCCCATCCGCTCTTTGGCCAGCTCGACAATGCGCGCTGTCACCTCGTCCTGCGTCATGTCGCTGCTGTCCAGCATAATGGCATCCTCGGCCGGCACCATAGGCGATACCGCACGATGCGAATCGTTATAATCCCTCTGGCGAATTTCCTCAAGCAGCGTTTCATACTCGACCGGCTTGCCTCTTTTCTGCAATTCCAGAAAGCGCCGCCGGGCACGCACCTCGCAATCCGCCGTCAAAAAGACCTTCAGCGGCGCATCAGACAGCACTCGCGTGCCGATGTCTCGCCCATCCATCACAACGTCGGTTTGAGCCGCCATCTCGCGCTGACGCGCCACCAGCAGCTCGCGAACGCGCGGCACCGCCGAAACGGCCGAAGCCGCCGCCGAAACGGCATTTTCGCGAATGGCCTGCGATACGTCCTCGCCGTTCAAAAACACATGCTGCGTGCCGTTTTCATAGCGCACATCAATCTGCGTGCGATCAGCCTGCACTGCAATCAGAGCCGGATCATCCAGCGGCACGCCGTTTTTCATCATATAAAGGCCTACGGCGCGATACATGGCGCCCGTATCCAGATAAGTCGCCTTCAGCTGCCGGGCCACATCCTGGGCGACGCTCGATTTTCCCGCGCCGGCCGGCCCGTCAATGGCAATGGCAAATCCCTTCATAGCACAACACTTCCTCTCCATGGGATCGGGCAGCAGAGCCGCCCGCCTTTTCAGATGGCCCGATGGCCCAATCCGACCGCCGCCTCATTAAGGTGCAGAAGGCCTATGCCGAAATACACGGCGACGGCCACATTGCTGCCCTTACGCGCAATGCCGATCTTGCCGCCCACATTCAGCCCGAGCGCCTTGCTCATGACCTGCGTGAGCGCCTCGTGCGCCGCCCCAGCCACGCTGCCCTCTTCCTTGTATTCATCGGCCACGATCACGCCCTCGCGCTTGGCCGCCACAACCGCCCGCTCGACAATGCGCCGAATCGACGTGACAAACTCGCCGCCGTAATCGACCGCCGCCGCGCGCACATCCTCGCCGGCCAGCTTTTCCTTGAGCGCATGTTCCTCGTCACGGCTTTCCGTCAGACACATCAAAAGCGCCGCATGGGACACCACACGGGTTCCGCCGGCATCCTCCAGGATACTGTTTTGCGCATCCATGGCTCACATTCCTTTCTCGGCGGCGCTCAGCCCGGCCAGCGCGCCGGTCGCAAAGGCCAGTTGCAAATTAAAGCCGCCGGTCAGCGCGTCAATATCGAGCGTTTCCCCGGCAAAATAAAGCCCTGCCACTTTCTTGGATTCCATCGTGGAGGCATTGACATCGGCCACGGCCACACCGCCGCGCGTCACAATGGCTTCCTCCAGGCCGCGTAGCCGCTTCACAGTCAGCGGCATGGCACGCATCAGGCGCACGATTTCACGCCGCTTTTCCTGCGTCAGCGCGTTAGCCGGCAACGCGGGCGAAACATCGGCCAGCGCCAGAATGGTCAGCGCCAGCGCATGAGGCGCCAGGTTGTCCATGACGGTGGCCATCTGCTTTCGGGAAAGCTCCTTTAAATCGCGCAGAAGCCGCCGATCCAGCGTCGCCTCGTCCAGCGCCGGCTTGAGGTTAATCTCCATGCGAAGCCCGCGCGCCTCTTCGGGCAGCATACTCGAAAGCGTCAGCGCCAGCGGCCCGGATATGCCAAAATGCGTCAAAAGCATTTCGCCCAGCCCGGCCTCGTACTTTTTCTTGCCCGAGCCATAGGCCGTCAGCGTAACGTTTTTCAGCGACAGGCCGCTGAGCGCATACGGCCAGTCCTCCTGGGTTTCAATGGACGTCAGCGCCGGAAGCGCCGGCTTGGTGCGGTGTCCCGTCTTTTCGGCAATCGTCCAGCCGTCGCCGGTCGATCCGGTTGTCGGATAGCTCTGTCCGCCGGTGGCCACGACCACGGCGTCTGCCGGCCAGAAGCGGCCGTCCTCCGTCACGACGCCGCGCACCTGGCCATCCTCCGCCTTCAGCTCGCGCACCCGCGCGCACAGCTTGATGTCCACGCCCGCCGCACGCATTTCGCGCTCCAGCGCGCGCGTTATGTCACTGGCGTGATCGGACTGAGGAAACACGCGCTCGCCGCGCTCCACCTTCAGCGCCGTTCCCGCCGCCTCAAAAAAGTCCATCACACCCCGGCTGTCCAGCAGGCTGAGCGCCGCATAGCAGAAGCGGGGATTGCGCATAATGTTGCGCATGAAA
>CAYOTH010000190.1:0-4572 GCA_964406835.1 uncultured Oscillospiraceae bacterium | reverse complement strand
GAGCACACGCCTGATAAGCGTGAGGTCGGTGGTTCGAGTCCACTTCAGCCCACTTTAAAAGCGTTCTTCCTTAGGAAGAGCGCTTTTTGCTTTATTGAGAGAATGACCGGACAAAGCCTTGTCTGACCGGGCGCTGTGAAGGCTGATTTGGACGGCAGGGCTCTAATTGCCAGGAAGGAAAGACGGGCTCAGGTCTGCCTGCTGTGTGTTTGAGGCGTGAATGCGGTGGCCTGCGCCAAATCGAGAGGATAAGCCCTTGACATGGCACGGAGCATAGATCGATGAGCTGCTTTTTCTGGGCGCTTTGGCGAGGCAATGTGATGACTTGCTAGGAAGGAACGTTGCGCCGAAGATAAGCCTGCAAGAATGCCTGCGCTCTATTTGACCGGAATGCGATTTCGTGCGCAATAGGAAAAATGAATCCCCGATTCACGGCATCAGTCTCACACGGCCGTGAAGAAAAAGCCAAGCAGCTTCTTTTGTGCCGTCTCTCTGAGGCGATGGGATTGCTTTTCGGGAAGAGGCTGCCAAAAGCCTGTAAGACTTGACTGTCACGCTGTTTGACAGACAGGTTAGCCTTTGGCTTGGCAGAAGTCAACGCACGGTGCGAGGTATAGACGGTTCCGGAAAGCCAAGTGCTTGGTTTCTTATGGGGCTTCTGACTGGGGCGATGGGATCAATTCCAGCAAAAAGGAATATCTTCTGTAAGTTCTGATTAAAACGCTTCTCAATAGGCTATGAGGCTGAAAGGCGGGGCCAGGCAAAACGGTTGTGCGGCGTTTGCCTTTTTGTGCGCAGCAGATTAGGGAGGCGATTTGGATGAAACGCCGGGGCAGTGCGCAAGCAAATTGATCGAAAGCAGGATGAGGCTTTCGGGCGCAGCAAAAATGATGCAGGGAATTTTGAAAAAAGCTCTTCCCCTGAGGCGGGGTTTATGATACAATTAAATTCAACAGCAATGTTAACATTTTCCATCATATGATGCTCATCAGGGGTCGGTGACATATGAACAAAGCGGGAAAGAACGTCCATGCGGGGCATCGCGAGCGCATGAGACAGAGGATTCGTGATCATGGGCTGGAAACGCTTCAGCCGCATGAAATTCTGGAGTACATGCTCTATTACATCATCCCCAAGCGGGATGTCAATCCCATAGCGCACGAGCTGATTGATCGCTTCGGTTCGCTCGATGCGGTTTTGCAGGCGGACGAGCAGGCGCTGATGAGCGTCGAGGGCGTTGGTCCGGTGACGGCCAATTACCTGAAGGTTTTCAGCGACATGATTACGGCCTATTGCGAGGGCGGGCAGAAGCAGCGCCAGCTGATTTTAACGGCAGCCGACGCGGCTCGTTATGCGCGCGATTTGTTCTTTCGTCCGGATAAGCGCGAGATGGCCGTGCTGTGTCTGACCGAACAGGATGAGTTGATCAGCAGCGAAATTCACGAATGGAATTCTCAGACGCCGGAGGAAACCCGCTGGATGATGGAGGCCATTATCTCAAGCGGCGCGCATCGCGTTATTCTGGTTTGGAAGCGATCAGGCAAAAATCCGGATCTTTTGCCGCGCGAGGATACGTCCATCGAGGATATACTTTATCTGTTCCGCTGCGCCGAGGTGCATATTAAGGATATCGTTCTATTGCACAAGCGCAATCGCTTTGCCAGTTTGCGCGATGCGGGTATCTTGCTGGATGGCGGCAACATGCTTTTCGGACAAGAGCAGAACAGCGGCGCTCTGGAGCCGATTATTGAAAAGAGTGATGAAGAATTACTGGCAAAAGGGCTTGACGAACCGGCTTTTAAGCGGTAAACTATAAGGGATCAAAAGAACGCATACGGAGGGTAAAGCTATGGGAGCTGTTGTTTGTTTTGGTGAAGTTATGATGCGCCTGACGCCGCCCGGTTATCTGCGGATCGGTCAGTGCGATTCGTTCAATATGACCTTTGGCGGCGCGGAGGCCAATGTTTCCGTTTCGCTGGCCAACTATGGCATGGAGGCGCGCTATGTGACGCGTCTGCCCGATAACCCCATCACGGCGGCCTTTGAGCAGCAGATGCGCGGCTTTGGCGTCAATGTCGATTACATCGCCAAGGGCGGCGATCGCATGGGCATTTATTTTGTGGAAAAGGGCGCGTCCATGCGTCCCTCGAAGGTCATTTATGACCGCAAGTATTCTTCGATTGCCGCGGCTAAACCGGGCGATATCGATTGGGACAAGGTGTTTGAGGGCGCCGAGTGGTTCCATTGGACGGGCATCACGCCCGCGCTGTCTGATACGGCGGCGGCGCTGACGCTGGAAGCCTGCAAGGCGGCCAAGGCCAAGGGCATCACCATTTCCTGTGACCTGAACTACCGCAAAAAGCTCTGGAGCCGCGAAAAGGCCAAGGAGGTCATGAGCGAGTTGGTTCAGTATGTCGATGTCATGATCGCCAACGAAGAGGATGCCAAGGATGTGTTCGGCATCGAGGCCGAGGGCACCGATATCGAAACCGGAAAGCTGAGCGAGGCGGGCTACCGCGATCTGGCCAAGAAGCTGGCCGGTACCTTTGGTGCGAAGAAGGTCGCCTTTACGCTGCGCGAGAGCTTCTCCGCCAACGACAACAACTGGTCTGCGCTTTTGTATGATGCGGCCAGCGACACCGCCATTCGTTCCCGCCAGTACGCCATTCGCATTGTCGATCGCGTGGGCGGCGGCGATTCCTTTGGTGGCGGTCTGATCTACGCCATGATGAACGGTTATAACGACGAGGAAGCCATCAATTTCGCGGCGGCGGCTTCGGCGCTCAAGCATACGATTGAGGGCGATTTCAACCGCGTCTCTGTGGACGAGGTGCGCTCGCTGATGGGCGGCAGCGCCTCCGGCCGAGTGCAGCGCTAAGCGTAAAAGCAAAGGGAACGGCCTAAAACCGTTCCCTTTTTGCGGTCTTACTTGGCGCGATAGCTGCCGCACATGCTCTCGTCCTGGGCGCAGCCGCTGCCGCAGCTCGGGCAGCATTCGACGGTGATGCCGGGCAGGGAGCAGTGGTCGTCGCCTTCGCAGTGATAGGCGCAGGACTTGACGGTACAGCCGATCTCGTAATTGGGTTTCTTCGTATTCATGATGAAAACCTCCGTTTCAATTTGTTTTATGGGGTGTCCGACTTTAGTGTGTCCCGGGCGCTTTGAAAAAATGCAAAGGGGAAATTTTTTATGGAGAAAATTCGTGTTGTTCAAATCGGCGTGGGTCAATATACTCATTCTGCGCACACAATGTATGCCCTGCGCACGCTACCGGAGTATTTTGAGGTGGTCGGCGTCTGCGAGCCGGACGAAAAGGCCAAGGCCGTTACGATGGCGAGCGATTACCTCGCCAAGGCCTACGAGGGGCTGGAGTGGCTGGAGCTGGAAGACGTGCTCAGCGACAAGACGCTCGACGCGCTGATTATCGAGACCAACGAGCTGGATCAGGGACGAATGGCGCTTCGGGCGGCTGAAGCGGGCTTCCCGATTCACATGGACAAGCCCGGCGGCGAGGATCTGGCTGTTTTTGAAAAGCTGGTTGAAACGGTCAAGGCCAAGAATCTGGTTTTCCAAAACGGCTATATGTTCCGCTATAATCCGGCTATGCTGAAGCTCTTTGAGACCATTCGCGAGGGTCGTTTGGGCGATATTCTCAATGTCGAGGCGCAGATGAGCCCGCCTCGCTACAGCCGCGGCTTTACGTCGTCTGTCATGGGCTATATGCAGGGCGGCATGACGTATTACCTGGGCTGCCATTTGATTGATCTGATGTATCAGCTTAAGGGCGAGCCGCTGGAGGTTATTCCCATGAACGCCTGCACCGGCGCGCGCGATACTGACGGCCTGGATTACGGCTTTGTGGTCTATCGCTATAAGGAAGGCCCGTCGTTTATCAAGACGACGTCGGCCGAGGTGGGTGGAAGCATCCGTCGGCAGTTGGTCGTGACCGGCACGAAGGGCACGGCGATCATCGAACCGCTGGAGGACATGACAGAGCAACTTCCCGAGCTGTTTTGCACCAACGTGGTGAGCCTGAAGCTGCTGCTGGCCAAGGGCGACGAACAGTCCGACTGGGAGACCGAGACCTACGACTATCCGCCGTTTGGCCGTTATACGAACATGATGATCGACTTTGCTCGCATGGTGCGCGGCGAATCGCAGAATGCTTATACGCCGGATTACGAGCTGGCGGTGTTTAAGATGCTGCTCAAATCCTGCAATCTAATGAAATAAGAGGTCAGTTTATTGCCGCGCCCAGGAGAAAGCTCCGTCCGGTGCGGCAATTTTATGTTGGCTGCATGGCGCGATAGCCTTCGAAATTGGTTCGGTCAAAGTCCTGGGACATCGTCGGGAAACAGCCGAGGACATTGGCGGTCATTTGAAAAGAGCGACAACCGAAGAAAAGCCCTGATAAAGCAGGCAGACTAACCGTTTAACGAATGACGCGATTGGCTGGCCGGGTGATGTCGCTTTCGGTTGGCGGATTGCATAAGGCGGGGGATGCCTCTTCGGGTAGGAATTTGTGATTGTGAAAACATTCAATGGAGGACTCTATGATTGAACTGAAGTGGA
>CAYOTH010000189.1:0-4579 GCA_964406835.1 uncultured Oscillospiraceae bacterium | reverse complement strand
GGCCTATCTTCGCGCCTCGCACGGCAATCCCTTCAGCCGCATCTCCCGGCGTGACCGCTCCGTCTTCCGCGATCGGCTCAGCCAGCTCGACATGGGCTTGGAGGATCGTATGCATCAAAACGTTGGCCTGCTCTCCGGCGGACAGCGCCAGGCGCTGACGCTGCTCATGGCCACCATGGTGCCGCCCAAGCTGCTGCTGCTGGACGAGCACACTGCCGCGCTCGACCCGGCCGCTGCCGAGAAGGTGCTCTCGCTGACGCAGCGCATCGTCGCCGAGGAGCAGATCACCTGCCTGATGATCACCCACAACATGACTCATGCGCTGGAAATCGGCACGCGCACGCTGATGATGTCCAACGGCCGCATCGTACTGGACGTTTCCGGAAGCGAGCGCGCCGGCATGGGCATTGACGATCTCATCACCCGCTTTAAAACGGGCGCAGGCGAAGCGCTGGACAACGACCGCATACTGCTTTCCTGAAATTTCTCCCCCGCTCAAAGGGGGGATTTTCTTTTGCTTCCGAAATCCCCTCTTCCGCTTTCGGGGCTGGAATCATTTTCAAAACCACTCAGGCCCTCGAAGAAGGTTTGAAGAAATTTTTCGAAAGATGATTCTCTTTGCATCGACTGCCCTACCGTTTCGATTTTGCGAAGTCGATTGCCTGCAAACAGGCTGCTTGAGATTCAGCCTCCGCTCCATGCAGGCAGCAAAAGCAGAGGAATGAACCTCGGCGGTCTGATTTTCTTTATAAGAAATACCATAACACTTATTGTCACAAACCTGATATTGGTCGTGGCGCCGAAACATCCTCAACAAACAAAAAAGCAAAGCACGAACTTTCAAACCGTAATTCCCCCGAACACAGTCTTCTCCGGCGCTGAAATTGCATCAAAATGCGCGTAAGCCTTGGCAGGGATTGGCGCTTTTCTCCACAGCACAAAAGACATTTCCACGAAGCGGCGCAAGTCAAAGCCTTCGCGTGGTCAAGGTTCACCTGCCACGTTTTCACAAAAGACATCGGATTTTGCCAAACGTGGCATTCAAGTGTCAAATTCTCCCTTGCAAAGCTCCGAAATCCTGCTATAATTAGAATTAAAGCGAAAACCACTGAAAGGACGGATATTTCCATGATTCATACCGGTGTTGTTTCCCGCAGCTTTAATCAATGGACAAACGAGCAGATTGCCGATTTCATGAAGGAAAACGGCTTTCCCACAACCGAGCTGTGCCTCAACGCATCCGATTCCAACTACTGGGTCTATAACGGCGTGACCGACCTGAGCGACATGTCTGACGAACGCTTTGCCGAAATCTGCAAGACGTACAGAGACCGCGGCGTTGAGCTGGTCAGCCTGGGCGTGTTCACCAACCTGATCGAGCCTGACGACGAAAAGCGCGAGGCCAACCTGGCCTGCTTCAAGCGCCACATCGAACTTGCCGGCAAGAACGGCATCCCCTACGTCTCTACCGAGTGCGGCTTTGACCCCGATCACCGCGGCGTGCGCACCACCTGCTACGAATCGGCGATTGACCGCATCAAGGACAGCCTGTGCATTCTGCTGGAAGAGTGCGACAAGTGGAACGTCTGCATTGCGCTGGAGACCTGCGTCATCGACGTCATTCCCTCCGCCAAGCGCGCCCGCGATATTCTCATGCAGATCAATCATCCGCGCCTCAAGATTCTGCTCGACCCGGCCAACCTGATTGCCAATTCCTCTGAGGAGGATATGTTCCGCTATCTGCGCCCCTATATCGCCTATTTCCACGGCAAGGACCGCAAGGTCAACGATTGCAAGGGCCGCGTGGTGGGCGACGGCGAAATCGACTGGGTAACCTTCCTCAAGCTCTATCACGAACAGACTGAGGGCATTCCCTTCATTCTGGAATACGTCAATGCTGAAAACGTCTGCGAAATCCGCGACCGCGTGACTGCCTATGATCGTCAGGCCTGCGGCAAATAACCTTCCAACGTCAAAACGGCGAAGCGCCTCATTCAAAGCGCTTCGCCGTTTTTTATGCGTTTTTATTCCCGAATGCCCAGCAGTTCGTTTTCGCGCTCCTCCCGGAACTGGTTGGTGTATAGGTTGTAATAGTAGCCTTTCTTTCGAATCAGCTCGGCATGATTGCCGGCCTCAGTGATCTCGCCGTGCTGTATGACCAGGATCCGGTCGGCGTGGCGAATGGTGGAAAGGCGGTGCGCAATGATAAAGCTGGTGCGCCCGGCCAGCGTGGTGCGGATGGCCTCTTGAATCTTCTGCTCGGTTTCGGTATCGACCGAAGAGGTGGCCTCGTCCAGCACGAAAATCGCCGGGTTGGCAATCAGCGCGCGGGCAAAGGAAATCAGCTGCTTCTGGCCGATGGAGAGGCGGTTGCCGCCCTCGCCAACATCGGTGTCATAGCCCTTTTCGAATTTCAGGATGAAATCCTCGGCATCCACCATGCGCGCGGCGCGCTCGATCTCCTCGTCGGTGGCGTCCAGGCGACCATAGCGAATGTTCTCACGAATGGTGCCGGAGAAGAGATGCGGCTGCTGAAGCACATAGCCCAGATGCGACTGAAGCCACAGTTGAGAACGCTGCTTATAATCCACGCCGTCGATCAGGATGCGCCCTTCGGTCGGCTCATAGAAGCGGCAGATCAGATTGACGATGGTCGATTTGCCGCTGCCCGTCTCGCCGACCAGCGCGATGGTCTCGCCCGCGTTGATCTTCAGGTTAAAGTGAGAGAGCACCTTCTCGCCCGCCTTATAGCGGAACGACACATCCTCAAATTCGATATCGCCCACCAGCTCCGGCCAGTTTTCCTTTTTCGGATTGAAGGAATCGCCGAATTTTTCGATCACCTCGGGGGTATCGGTAATCTCCGGCTCGGTTTCAATCATAGTAATGACGCGCTCCGCCGCCGCCTGAGAGGACTGCAAATCGGCAAAAATACGCGCGATGCTCGAAATCGGCTCGAAAATCTGCGTGGAATAGCTGATGAACACAGTCAGCGTGCCAAAGGACATGACGCCGCTGAAGACGTCATAGCCGCCCTTCCACAGCGCATAGGCCGAGGCCAGCGAGCCCAGTGAAGAAACAATGGGCATAAAGAGCGAGCTGAGCACGGCGGCGCGGATGGAGGCCTGCTTCATCGTGCCGGTCAGTTCGACAAATTCCTCCGCATTGGCCTCCTCGCGCACCAGCGTCTTGGTGGTCTTCGCGCCCATTATGCCCTCGTTAAAGGCGCCGGTGATCTTGGAATTGGTCTTGCGCACCTCGCGATAGCTTTTCAGAATACGCTTCTGGAACCAGACGGCAATCACTGCAATGACCGGAATGACTGCCAGCACCATCAGCGACATGCGCCAGTTAAGGGAGATCATCACGCCGGCTGTCAAAACGATATAGCCCGCGCTCCAGAACAAGTCGATCAGGCCCCAGCCAATGGTATCGCCCAGACGCTGGGTGTCGCTGGTCATGCGCGCCAGCATATGCCCAACCGGTGTCTGATCGTAAAACGAAAAGGGCAGCTCCTGAAAGCGTTTAAAGCCGATCTCGCGGATTCGGCGGCACACGCCCACCTCCACATGCCCGGAGAGCAGACAGAACGTAAAAATACAGGCCACCTGCCCGACAACGATGGCGCCGTACTTGAGGGCGAACAGCCCCAGCCCTGCCGTTTTGCCGACGGAGACATAATTGTCGATGGCCTCACGTGTCAAAAGCGGGAAAATTACGTCAAAGCCCGCATTGATAATCATCGTGACCATAATCACGATGAGATGCTTGTAATACGGCCGGGCGTAGGTGACGATTTTTCGCCAGATTCCCACGTCAAATCGTTTGGTATAATCCTGTTCCTCCTGATACTGCATGGAAACGCCTCCTTTCTCAGACGGCGTCCAGCTCTTCCTCGAGCGCGGACTGAATCTGATAAATTCTCTGGTAAAGTCCCTGTTGATGAATCAGCTCGTCGTGCGTTCCCTGCTGGGCGATGCGGCCGTCCTCAAGCACGACGATGAAATCGGCCTCCGCCAGCGTGGTCAGCCGGTGCGAGATGATGAACGTGATCATGCCCTGCTTCTTTTCCTTGAGCGCCAGGCGAATGGCCGCGTCGGTTTCGGTATCCACAGCCGAGAGCGAATCGTCAAAAATGAGAATGTCGTTGTCCTTGAGCAGCGTGCGCGCAATGGCCACGCGCTGCTTCTGGCCACCCGAAAGCGTCACGCCGCGCTCGCCCACCGGCGTATCATAGCCGCGCTCGAAGGACTCGATGAACTCGTGCGCGCTGGCCGTGCGCGTGACCTCAAACACCTCTTCATCCGGCGCGTCGGGCTTGACGATGCGCACGTTGTTGCGCACGGTGCGGGAATAGAGAAACGGCTCCTGCAAAATCAGGCCGATGCGCGAGCGCAGATGCCGCTTGCGAATATGATTAATGTTCACGCCACCAATGAGAATTTCGCCGCGCTTGACATCATACAGGCGCTGAAGCAGGTTCATCAGCGTGCTTTTGCCGCTGCCGGTCGCGCCCAGTATGGCGACGGTCTGTCCGCGCTTGACGGTAAAGCTGACGTCCTTAAGCACAGGGTTCTTT
>CAYOTH010000188.1:0-4613 GCA_964406835.1 uncultured Oscillospiraceae bacterium | reverse complement strand
CGAGAAAAAGCATCTCACGCTGCCCGAGCGCGTTCAGGGGCCGCTCAAGTGCAAAAACCCGCGCTGCATCACCTCCGTCGAGCAGGAGCTGCCGCAGGTTTTCAAGCTGACCAACCCCAAGGCCCGTGTGTACCGCTGCATCTACTGCGAAGCCAAGGCTGAATAAAACCGCTCCCGACGGCAGCTCATCGTTTTGCATTATTCCGATTTTCGTACTGAAAAGGCTATGTCGTTTTTGCAAATTGTGATATGCTGAAAGTGATGTTTGCCTATGAAGTTCATCGGAAATTTGAAAATCATTCCGTCCTCGGCCATCACCGAAAGCCGCGTGGGCGTGGGCTTTGAGTGTGCCGACCGGGACGTATTTAAGCCTGAATGCTGCTATGACGCGATGGGTGCCACCGGCGCGAAATGGGCGCGGGTACAGACCGGCTGGGCCAAGACAGAGAAAAAGCGCGGCGTCTATGATTTCACCTGGCTTGACGAAATGGTGGACAATCTGCGCGCCCGCGGCATAACCCCCTGGTTCAATGTCGGCTACGTGAACCCCATCTATATGCTCGATGCGCCCAACTCCACTGCGGTCGGTTGCATCCCTCTGCTCTACGGCGATGAGATCACAGAAGCATGGAAGCGTTTTTTGCACGCTATGGCTGAGCATTACCGCGGACGGATAGAGTGTTTTGAAATCTGGAATGAATCCGACATCTCTCACTTTTGGTATCCCGGCACACCGAACGCCGCCCAGTATGCCGCACTGATCAGTCTCTCCGGCGACATCATCCGCCAGCACATTCCGCAGGCAAGGATTGGCGCCTGTACGTCGAATTCCGAGCTTGATTACCTCAGGACGCTGTTTTCAAACCTCACACCCGGCGAGCTTGATTTTTACTGTCTCCACACCTATGACCGTTTCCCCGAAGCCAGTCCGCGCATTCTCCGCACGCCGCAAATTCGCGCGCTGCTTGCGGAATATGGACATCAGACCGAGCTTTGGATGGGCGAAGGAGGACACGCCTCCTGGCATCCGGTCGGACACGGACAGTGCAAAAATGGCGGCGGCAATGAGCATCGTCAGTGTGTCTGGCAGATGCGCCGTATGCTGCTGGATTTCAAAGCAGGATTGCGTCTGACCTCCTACTTCATGATTGCGGATGTTCTGGAAAGGCCATACGAAATGGCAAAGAAGGTTCAGAATGCCCCCGCTCGCTAGGGAATTTTGAACGGCCTTATCTATACTCCCAAGCAGGTATACTTTACGCTTTCCCGCACCGCAACGCTCCTCGGCGGCAAACTGACACTTTTGCCGGATGCGCTGCACGTTGCGCCGGTAGAAAACACTCAGGCGCTGACAATATCCTGGCTACGGAACGACGCAGAGTTTCATACGTACTGGCTGCCGCACGAAATTGAGCTTGAAACGCCGCTGCGTCCGCTCGGAGAAGTATCGCTGGCGGATACAGGCATCACGCATCCATGGCTAATCGACATGCTGACCGGCTATGTCTATGACGTTTCCGATCAGCTGGACGGACGCACGCTGAGCGGCATCCCTATCGGAGATTATCCCCTCGTCCTGTGCGAAGCGGGAACGGTCGATCTCTGATTTTCATCTTGAATATGGCGAAATACGTCAAAAGCTGCCCGGGATCATCTCCCGGACAGCTTTTCGTTTCCTGCATTCGATTCAGCCGCGCTGACCTTACTGCGCATCAATGCGGCGCGCAAACATGCGGCCCGTCGCCGCGATCAGCTTGAGCACCTCGGGCGCCAGCTCATCGTCAAAGACGTTCAGCGTATTGAAGGTTTCAAAGCTCAGATTGCCCTGGTAGCCCACCTCGCGAATGCCCTTCACAAAGCGATCCCAATCCAGACGGCCCATGTAGGGCGCCAGATGCTGATCGTCCCGGCCATCGTTATCATGGATGTGCAGCGTTTCCAGACGATCGCCGATCTGCATAATGGCCGTATAAATGTCCTTGCCCAGCAGCAGCGCATGACCCGTATCCAGACAGAAGGCAAAGCACTTTTCCCCGGCGATGTCGTTCAGCTCGTCGATATAGGCCGCCGCCTCGTTCATATCCGAGCAAATGGCCTCGTAAACCTTACCATTGTGCGCCGTGAACATATTCTCCAGGCACACTGTCACATGGTTTGCCTTGATATCCGGAATCAGCGCCGTATACAGCTTGATGTTGGCCTCCCACTCGGTATCCGGATCCATGCGGTCGGCATAGGAATAGAACGCCGGATGCACGATCATATGCGGACAGCCCACATAGCCACAAATCGCCAGACACTTTTTAAGCGCCTCCAGCACCTTTTCGTTGTTGTAGGGCTTATCCTTAACATAGCTGGGAAAGGGCGCATGCGCCTGTCCAAAGCTCACGCCGTATTTCTCCGCCGCTTCTTTATAGGGACGCGCCGCTTCGAGAATGGCGTCCATATCCTGATCGAAAAAGCCCGAAAAATTGCCGGTATAAATCTCCTCGCCCTTCATGCAGTGGTCGATATTAAAATCCACGCAATCAAAGCCCGCCTCATGAATCAGGCGAAATCCCTCGTCGATGCCGATTTTGTCCAGAATCGGCCCGGTCTGCACACCAATCTTTCTCATCGCTCATATCCTCCTTTTGTGTGAAGGGAGCCTTGGCTCCTTTTACTCGCCTTTATTATACCTCATGCCCTAAAAAAATACAAGCCCCGCCGCCTATAAAAACGCTCTATTCCTCACAGCGGTATCTCCATCCACGCCGTCTGGTTTTCCATCGGCCCTATAAAGTCAAATGCAATTGATCGCCCAACAGCATCCCCGTTGAACGATACGCAATTTTCCTTCGCATAAGATGCTTTTCCTGTTTTCCGCCATGTTTGTCATCGCCAAGTAGCCTGATTTTTCAGGTCGTTTTCGGCTCCAATGCCCTTCGTAAAATCCGAATTTCACAGGCTGACAGCCTGCATTTTCAAGGTTTTCGCTCTATGCAGCCGAAAGTAGCCCCAGCCTCGGCGCAAAGCCCTTAAAAAGGCCATTTAATAAATCTTCTATTCTTTACTTTTCACGGTGTCTGTGATATACTAAATTTTAGAAACTAGCTAACTGTTTTGAAAGGAAGGATCAACATGTCTGAAAAACGTTCCCTGCGCACGATTTCAGCCGAGGCGCGTCAAAGCGTTATTTATCAAATGTTCCTGCGCGCTGCCACGCCGGAAGGCACGCTGAATGCCGCCGCCGAGCTGCTACCCCACATCGCCTCACTGGGCGTCGATATTGTGTATCTGTGTCCGATCTCGGCCCATGACGATGATCCCAACCCTGAATTCTGGAGCGACCGCCAGAAGAAAAGCGGCTGCAACAACCCGAAGAACCCCTATCGCATGGGCGATTACTATCACGTCGATTCGGAATACGGCACCGATGACGACCTCAAGGCCTTCGTGCGCCGCGCCCATGCACTGGGCCTCAAGGTTATGCTCGATCTGGTATACTATCACTGCGGCCCGAAAGCCGTCTTCATCGAAGAGCACCCCGATTTTATCTGTCGCAATCCCGACGGCACGGCGTGCAACGGCTACTGGCATTTCCCGCAGCTCAATTTTGACTGCGAGGAACTGCGTGAATACCTCTACAACAACATGCTTCTCTTCGTTTCCGAATTCGGCGTGGATGGCTATCGCTGTGATGTCGGCGATATTGTTCCGCTTGATTTCTGGGAAGAGGCGCGCCGCCGCCTGGATAAAGTCAACCCCAACGTCATTATGCTCAACGAAGGCGGCAAGGCCGAAGCGCTCGAAAACGCCTTTGACATCAACTACTGCTTCCAGTGGGGCACTGATCTGCGCGATGTCATGACAGGCAAAGCGCCCGCCTCCGTGCTGGCCGACTGCTGGAACACGAAGCATGCCGAGCTGCGCGAAGATGCGCTGCTCATTCGCAATTTCGACAACCACGATCTGGCCAGCGACGATTACGGCGCGCGTCCCGATCGTATGCTGGATCGACGTCTTGTCGATAACGCGCTGATCCTCAACATGACCATAGACGGCGTGCCGATGCTCTACAACGGCAACGAAATCGGCGACAGCCGCCGCCACAGCATTTTCGCCGCCGCCGCGCTCAACCCGGGCTTCACCATCGACTGGGCGCAGGCACTGACCGTGCGCGGCCAGAACCGCCTGGCGCTAACCCGGGAATTGACCGCCCTGCGCCATAGTACGCCGGAACTGACGCAGGGACAGACCGATATGCTGACGACCTCCGCGCCCGATAAAGTCTTTGCCTTCCGCCGCCACGGCGCCGACGAGCAGACTTCGGTCATCGTGGCCGCCAGCTTCAGCGCCGAACCGCTGGTCTGCACGCTCGATGTTCCCGTCAACGAATACGCCCTGCAAGAACTGCTCTCCCGCGGCGGTCATGCCGCCGTTAAGGACGGCCGTCTGGTTCTCGAACTATTACCCTATGCCGCGCTGGTTCTCCGCGCCTGATTATCTCAAGCCCCATCGCGCTGAACCGGCCTGCCTGGTCTGACGCCAGCAATCCCCAAGGAGATTAATCTTATGAGCCAGCCTGTCAAAGAATCCACAATGCGACCTCGCAATGCGTCTTCTTATGCGAT
>CAYOTH010000187.1:0-4641 GCA_964406835.1 uncultured Oscillospiraceae bacterium | reverse complement strand
TTTTAGGCCTGTATGAAGGGTAGCAAAAAACCGGACCGAGCTGTCCTGTCTCTGTCCGGTTTTTTGCTACCCTTCATACAGGCCTAAAAAGTAGCCTTGATAAAGCTATCCCTCGTCAAAGAGCTGCTCTTCAAAAATGGCTAGCCTTCACTCTATAAGGTGTAATAGACAAGTAAGCCGGAGATTCACGACACCAAGCGAAAAATGCGTCCTTATAAAGTTTAATTGCCCTGCCCATTCAACAAGTCGTTATGCTTGCCCTTCACGCGGGTATAAATCGCTTTGACTATGTCACTAGAACGTCCACCTGGAACTAGCTTGTCATCAAAACTCTCTAAGACAGCCCATTGAATGAATCCCCATCATAAACCGTCAAAGCGCGCGATAGCCCCGCGTGTCAACGCTCTTTTTTTAAGAGCAACTACCAAAGGCAAAGCTTCATGAAGGTGACGCTTCACCTGTTCAATGGAGCGTTATGCTTGCACACAGTCATGACAAAACCCCCGGTTCAACCGGGGCCGTCAAAAACTAAATGGCGTTGTCCAAGAGAAAAGGCTTATCCTGAATGAATCCCCAAAGAACAAACCGGCACGGCCGCGCGCCCATATCTTAATTGGGGGATAGCGGCAATTCGATGAATCGATCGGGGATTTCCGGCTTGATGCCCTCATAAAACGGCGTCACTGTTTCAGGCGTCGGCACAACGCCGCAGTCCCACTCGGTTTTGCTGCCCTGAATGTCGATGTACGCGCCGTCAATCGTCACCACGGCGTTCAAAGGCTCCTTAAACGACCAGGTATTCTTCCCCTGCAGCAATTGATTAAAGGCCATGCGCACGGTTTTGATCGGGCGACCCGCAGCGTCATATTCGGTATGCTCAAAGGCATCCTCCTGGGCGTAATGCGCTTCCTTCTGCACCGCCCAGCAGCCATTGATGGCGCTGTTGACATCGAAATAGCAGACGCCGCCGCGCACAGATAGATGATCGGTATGATAATGCCCGTTGATCGCCATGAGCACCGTTCCCGGAAACTTCGAAAAGATATTCTGCGCCTGCTCGGCGTCGGGCGACCACTCAAACGACAAATCGCACAGCCCCGCATGAGACACCACGATCACGCCCTTTTTCTGGGCATGAGCTTCATAAAGCCGGTCGTACAGCCAATTAAGCTGCGCCGGGGAAAGGCTGTCCTTGACATGATTATCCGCGCGGCAAGCCAAGCCCATGTTGCGCTCCCAGCAGCCCTGCTCCCTGTTGTAGGAAAAGTTTGTGTCCAGGCCGATCAGGCGATAGTCCTTTATATCCGCATACCAGTGTCCAGAAACCCCTTCATTGTAAACGGGCGGCGCAAAGCAAACGTCCCGGTTGCACAGATGCGCCGAGACAAACGGCATGGTGTTGTCAAATTCCAGCTCATGATTGCCATACACGCCGTAAACCGGGATCTGCCAGGGGTTGTTCAGATAGGCATTCAAAAACTCCGGCGAATTCTGATAGTCATTGGAGAAATCCCCTGCATGAATGACGAAATCCACCTGCTCGTCATGGGCACGTCGCATGATCTTTTCCATATCGCCCACCTGCGTGCGATACTGCCCCTTCCTGTAATGCGAATCGGCAAAAACCAGAAATTTCAGCATAGTGCTTCTCCCCCACCCTCGTTCAAAATGAGCGCCTTCAGCTCCTGCGCCGTATCGACAACCGCATCGGCACCGCTTTCCACAAGCAGTTCCCGGCTTCTAAAGCCCCATGTCACGCCGATGGTGCGGCAATGGGCATTTTTTCCGGCCTGAATATCCTGCGCGCCGTCGCCCACCATAACGCACGTCTCGTTTGTCTCCCCCAGTTGCCGGATAGCCTCGAGAAGAGCGTCCGGGGCCGGTTTTTTCGCCCGCCCCGGCCCCTCGCCGATCATGACGTCAAATAAATCGCCGAAATGCTGGCGGCAAACGCGCTCCACCGCCGCCGTGTACTTATTGGAAACGACGGCCAGTTTGATGCCTGCGCGGCGCAGGTCCTGCAAAAGCGCAGTGATCCCCGGATAGGGGCAAGTCGTATCGTTCATATGCAGCGCGTAATGCGCCTGAAAAGCGCTCAGCAGCTGCTCGACCTCCTCTTCGGGCGCGCCCGAGCCCAGCGCCCCGGCACACAGTCGGCGCACGCCGTCGCCCACCAGACAACGCACCTCGTCGCGCGTTTTTTCCGGACGACCAGTACTGCGCAGCGCCGCATTGAGCATGCGCTCAGATCCCCCAGCGTCGAAAGCAGCGTTCCGTCCAAATCAAACATGACGGCCCTGATCATGATTCCTTTTCATCCTTTCAGCCGCCTTAAAAAGCGGCTTGTCTCTCCAAAATACCTCAGGCGCGTTCATCGCTCAGGCGATAAGTCAGCGTCCAGCGATCCTGTACTCTGGCTTCGCGGCGCACCAGCATGAGCCGCCAGAGCGACGTGCGCTGCCAATCCTTTTCCAGCTTGCTGTCGTCCAGCGGCTTTTCTTCAAGCTGAACGTCAAACAGCGCAGGGTCATAGGACAGCGTCAGCGCGCCAATCTCCGCCCTGCCTTCCGACAGGCGCGGCCGCTCGGCGCACAAAAGCGGCAGCCTCGTTTGTTCGCGGCATTCGGACAGCGTCGCCTCGTCGCTCACCGTTATGGTGTTCTGCGCCCGATCAAAGACGATCGTGCGCACATAGCGCTCGGCCTGCGCTTCCGGAGCGTAAGCCGCCGCCATATCCAAAGACAGCGTCATCGTCTGCCCGTCGTCGGCATAGGAAACATCGTGCGCGGCAAATTCGGCGCCGTCGTGCTGATCGCAGCCATTGATGACCGCCGTATTGTGCCAGCCGGACTGCATCGACCAGATCGTATAGCGCTGATCGCTGAATGTGGTCTTCGTATACACGCCTACGCCCGCATCCACAATGGCCGGCTGTCCTTTTGCATAAATCACATAATTGCCGATGTCGTTGTGATTGTGGCTTTCGGCATTGCAGCCGCCCTTGGCCGCGATGAACAGCGCGTCAAAGCTATCTTTCTGCGTGCGCGCCGTGGCCACCTGTATGCCGCCAAACCAGTGTCCAAGAGAAGCGGCGGCCGGCTGATTCTCATAAAGGCTCTCATTCCAGTCAAAGAGCGCCCTCAAAGCGCGCTGAAGCGTGTATGTATTGTGAATAATCGTCTGATCGGGGCGGTTTTTGCGGTTTTCCGAAAGCCGCATCCGGGCAAAGCGTTCAAGCTCATAATTGCCATTCATGCCGGCCACGCGCATGAGCAGTTCTTCGGAGCAGTTGGAAATGCGCGCCGGCGCATCGGCAAAATTGACAAAGTAATCATCGGCGATATGCACATGGCGAATATAATCGGCCATATTGCGAATCAGCGGCTCGTTAAAGAGGTCCACCTGCCCCTTCGTAGCCAGGCTGTACAGCTCCAGCACATCCATAAGCGATGCGCCCGCCACACCGAAATAGCTGGGGCCCTCGTCGCATCCGCCGTCCTCGGCATAAAAGGCCAGGAATCGATCGGCACTGCGCGCAATTTTGCGGGCCAGCTCAACGCGCATGTCCTCGTTTCGGCAAGCCACCAGCGCCGCAGAAAGCACATTTTCATTGATCCAGGGGTTCCAGTTGTTGACCGGCTTGTCGCTGCCCAGCCCCATCCAGAAGAAATCATTGCGCATCATATAGGGCTTGAAAATGCGCCTTTCCAGCTCGTATTCAAGGCGATCAGGAATCTGGCGGCAGATTCTGCGCAGCTCGTCGCCCAGGAAATAGAGCGTCCAAGCCAGCAACGAACCCGTTTCAGCGGCAAAAAGATCCAGCGTTACCGGCTCGTTCTCAATGTTGGCCAGAGCGTCATTGGGGTCGGTGTGCTTGCCCAGATGCGCCGGCACAGCCCAGGTGGTCTCCTCGCAGATCGCCCACAGGCCGTTGATCACCTGATCGATAAAGCGCCCCTGATGCTCGATGCACTCAGCAACAAGCAGCGTGCGCAAACGCCTGCGCCGCTCAAAATAAACCGCTTCATAATGCGAACGGTTGCCCTTCTTGGCGTATTCCATAAAAAGCGTAGCCGGAAGAGACGCCCAGTCTTTGTCATTCAGGCCTTCAGCATACGACACAATGGTGCTGAAGACCTCTTGCGGCAAGTGCTGCCAGCCCGCCTCGCCATAGCGCGGGAAAGGATGAAAATCGGCACGGCGCTGGAGCATTTCGGCAATATGTTCAGTTGCTTCACGAATCATATCAAACCCCTCCTTTACAGTCATCATGATACCCGTCCGCGCCGCAAATGTCAATATGCGTTTTTTAATTTCTTGTGCCCGGGGCTTGGAAGGCTTGCCTTGGCGCAGTCAGACTGTTATAATAATCTGAGCCGTGCATCACCGTAAGATGGGAGTTTTTTCTATGCTGATCCGCGATAAATCCTTTTACAAAACCTTTCTGCGCCTGTGCGTTACGCTCATGCTGGAACAGGCTGTCATCCTCAGCGTCAATCTGGCCGATAACCTCATGCTGGGCTCCTATTCCGAGGCCGCGCTCTCCGGCGTGGCCGCGGTCAATCAGATACAGTTTGTGCTCCAGCAGGTGGTCTATGCCGTCAGCAACGCCATGATCGTGCTGGGCAGCCAGTATTGGGG
>CAYOTH010000186.1:0-4666 GCA_964406835.1 uncultured Oscillospiraceae bacterium | reverse complement strand
TCTGTGTTCGGTATGGGAACAGGTGGATCCCTCTTGCTATAATCACCGGAAATTGAATATCAATTTGGGGAATGAATGTATTCTAGCACGATTCCCCGCCCCTGTCAAGCCCTTTTTCACGGTTTTGCCGTCTTTACGCCGATTTTTCCTTGGCCTTGACGCTCAATCCGTCGTTTCCCGACTTACATCGCGGAATAGAGAATCTTCGCGATGTCCTCCGTGTCCAGCGGCCTGAAAAAGCCCAGCTTGCCCGCATTGTTGCGCTTGGTCTTGGCCGCCATGGCGGGAATATCCGCCGGATCGACGCCCAGCTCGCTCAGTCTCAACGGCATGCCAATGCTCTCGAGGAACTGCTCAAAGCGCTCGATACCCTGAAGGCCTGTCCGTTCAGGATGCTCGAAATCCATATCGCAGCCCCACACGCGCACAGCCAGCTGAGCAAAGCGCATGGGATCATGATCCAGCTGATAGCGCATCCAGGCCGGGAACACCACGGCCAGGCCCGCGCCGTGCGCCACGTCGTACTTGGCCGACAGCTCATGCTCGATCTGGTGGCTGGCCCAGTCGCCCTCGCGCCCCACGCCGCAGGAATCATTGTGCGCCAGCGTGCCTGCCCACATCAGCTGAGCGCGCGCCTCGTAATTATCCGGCTCGGCAATCGCCATCGGCGCCGCCTTAATCACAGCCGAAAGCACGGCCTCGCACAGCCGGTCAGTCAGATCAACGCCTGTCTCGTTGGTAAAATAGCGTTCCAAAACATGCGCCATCATATCCGTAGCGCCACAAGCCGTCTGATAGGCCGGCAGCGTATACATAACCTCCGGGTTCATCAGCGCAAACTTCGGCCTGTTCAGCTCGTTGCCCAGCCCGCGCTTGAAATTGCCGTCTTCCTGAGTAATCACGCAGCTCTTCGAGGCCTCGCTGCCGGCAGCGGCCAGCGTCAGCACCACGCCCACGTTCAGCGCCGTCTCCGGCTTGGCCTTGCCGCAGAAGAAATCCCAGAAATCGCCGTCATAGGGCGTGCCCACGGCAATGGCCTTGCTCGAATCAATCACCGAGCCGCCGCCCACGGCCAGGATGAAATCCACCCCTTCGGCACGCGCCAGCTTGATACCCTCATAAACCAGCGAGCTGCGCGGATTGGGCTGAACGCCGCCCAGCAGCACATACTCAAGCCCGGCCTCTTTAAGCGATGCCGTCACGCGATCCATCAATCCGCTTTTGATCGCCGAACCGCCGCCAAAGTGAACCAGCACCCGAGTGCCGCCCCGCTTTTTAATCATCGCGCCGGCCTGCGTTTCCGCGCCCCGTCCAAAGACAAACTCCGTCGGACTGTACAGATTGAAATTCAGCATTTTTCATAGCCTCCTTTAAATATTCATGGCCCGTACGCGCTCACACAGCGCCTCAGCCAAATGCGCATGTCCCTCCGCCGTCATATGAATGGCATCCTCGCACGAATTGACGGCGTACTGCCCGGCATCCAGAAAATCACAGCGCATCAAGCGGGCGTAGCGCGCATATTCGGCAGCCAGTCCCCGCGTCACAGCGGCGGCCTGCGGCCCGAACACCTGCGCATAGCTGGTATCGGCCACCCACTCGCCAATGGGCGGCGGCGCGACCAGCAGAACCCGGGGCGGCATGCCTTGCGCGTTCATGCCATAGAGCCGAATCAGGCGAATCAGGCGCATGTTGCCCTCGGCAATGGTGCGCGCGCTCATATTAAAGCGCATTTTGGCGTCGTTTTCTCCCAGCATGAGAATCACCAGATCGAGCGGATTGTGGCTCATCAGGCAGGGCGGCAGATAATCCGCACCGCTTTTGTAGCCGCCCTCGACCGGGTCGTCAAACACCGTCGTGCGGCCACCAAAGCCCTCCTCAATGATGGTATATTCGTCCCCCAGCAGTTTGCCCAGCCGCATGGTCCAGCGCGTGTCCTCGTCATAGCGTCCGCCCGTCGGACGGCTTCCATAGGTATTGGAATCCCCAAAGCATAGTATGCGTTTTTTCATGTCTTTTCCGTCTCCAGCCGTGGTTTTACGTATTTTATTATAGCATATCCTGCCCAAAATGAAAAGACGGCATTCCTTCAAAATGTCCTTCCCGCGCCGTTCAAATGTCACATCATTTTTTTGCGTTTTTAGCATCCGACTCGAAATTCATTAATAAACCGCGCCTATAATATCTCTGAAAAAATCGAAAACGCTCCCCTGCCCCGCAAACGAAGGAGGTTTGCACATGTCCGAGAAAAAACGTGTTGTTCCCGATTATTACGATCATTTTCACTGCAAGGGCGGCGCCTGCCGCAACAGCTGCTGCACCGGCTGGGGAATTTCCGTCAGCATGACCGAATACTTTCACTTAATCGGCCTGGATTGCTCGCCCCGCCTGCACGCCAAGCTGGAATGTGCCTTTCACCCGGCCGATTCGCCCTCGCCTGAGCGCTACGCCCTCATTTCCCCCGATTGGCGCGGCGACTGCCCCATGCACGGCGAGGACGGACTGTGCATGCTCCACCGCGAATGCGGCGAAAACAATCTACCAGCCATCTGCCGCGCCTATCCGCGCAGTATCCGCGAGGAAACGGACTATATTAAAAGCGTCTGCTCCACCAGCTGCGAGGCCGTTGTCGAAACCCTGCTGGCTGAAGAGGCGCCGCTGTCCTTCCTCATCGATCAAACCAATGCTACCCCGACTTATAACGCCCCGAGCGACGCCCGCCTCAAGCAGGTCGGTCAAATCTGCCTGCGCCTGATCCAACAGCGCGAATGGCCCCTGCCCCAGCGTTTAAAGCGCCTCGGCGATTTTATGGCCGCCTTTGAACAGAACGGTAGCCTCGAGCCGCCCCAAAGCCCTTCCTCCGATGAGGAGACATCCGGTTCGAATGATGACGCCCTGCGCGCCGTCGTGCGTATGCTGCACCGACTGAGTGAAAACAGCCCGTCTCTTGTGCGCTTTGGCGAGACTATGCTCAATCGCTATGACCCAAGCGACGCATCGCTCGAGGCGCTTTATGGGCAGGATCGCCTGAAATTTGAAGCGCGTTTCCCCGATTGGCCGCGCTATTTTGAAAATCTGCTATCCAACCATATGTTTTACGAGGACTTCCCCTTCACCGACGAACGCCTTTCCCCCACAGGCGAATACACGGCGCTGGTCAGCGTCTATGCTGCCATGCGCGTTATGAGCATCGGCTCGCTCAATGAAAAGAGCTCGCTGTCCGATCTGGCCGATACTCTGGCTGGGCTATTTCGCTGCATAGAGCATGCCGCCTTCTATCTCAATGCCGATTATCTGCTCGAATGTGAACGGCAAAACCATCCAACTTTGCTAAACGACGTCTTAAAGCTCTAAACCTCAAAACAGACGCTAAAGCCTCCCCGCGCGGGAGTCCTTCGGCGTCTGTTTTTATGTTGCTTCGTTCATCGTTTCAAAAAGTGCCTGCGCCAAAACCGGCATGGACGAGAGCGCCTCCTGAAGCGTATTCAGGTTATGTCCCACCTCAACAATCAGCGACGGCGTAAAAATCTGCTGATTGTATCGCCTTCCTGAGCGAGTCATTACCGGACGGCACACGCCCTCGGCCAGCTGATTGAGCCGGTCAGTCAACCGGACGGCAAAGGCCAGATTGGCCTCATAATCAGGCTTTTCGTCAAAGCCCTCGCCATCCCCCAACAAAATCATCAGCTGCGCGGCGCGCTCAGAGCCTATCCACACGGCCTCTTCCCGGCTCTCGTCCCAGGCGTCCCTGTGCAGATCAAGACACAAATCAAACGCCTCCCCGCGCCGCTGTTTAAGCATTTGCAGCGAGCGCCCATAGGCCGTGCTCAGCTGAGGCGTCTCATAATCCGCGGCATCATGCACAACCTCAAAGCCATAGGATTCCAGCAGCGCAGCCAGCACCTCGCCCACACGCACCACCGAATGCGTCTGATCGGCCGTACGCCAGGCCTGCGCTTCTTCATAGAGTTCGCCCTCGGCCTGCTGATAAGCCTCGTGTGTATGCGTATGATAAATCAGCACCCGCCGGACCAGGCCTTCGCTTTTTTGAGGCGAGGGCGTGCTTGGGGCTTCAGTCAGAAATTCAAACTCTATGGGCGGCGGCGTCCAAAGAGAAAAGGCGGCCACCACCTGAGCCGCCTTTTCCGTTGATGCACCGCGCGCCGCATTCGACGCCGATCCGATCAGCAAAAGCGCCAGCGCTATGGCCAGCACCGCCGCTGCCATGATGGCCAGCAGTCTGGACGCGTGAATCACCCGAATCTGAACCATTCCCATCCGCTCCTTTCACTGCCTGCACTGACACTTTATTCGGCGCCTTGCCTGACTATTCACTGCATCATCGTCAAAATCTCCTCGTCGCTCAAACCGGGGTGCAGCGCGCGGTTAATGCCGCCGGCCAGCATCACCGCCGCATTGTCAACCAGATCGTCCACCTCGCGCGGCGTCACAATCATATCGCCCAGATCACCCTCCATCAGTTCACGCATCAGCGCATCCAAGCGCGTCTCATCCTCGCCGGAAAGCAGACGGAAGGCATCCCGCGCCAGCGTCGCCGCATGAATGACCATCGGCACCCCCACGGCCAGCACCGGCACGCCCAGCGTTTCCTGCGTCATGGCCGCGCGGTGATTGCCCACGCCGGAGCCGGGCTGTATGCCGGTGT
>CAYOTH010000185.1:0-4668 GCA_964406835.1 uncultured Oscillospiraceae bacterium | reverse complement strand
GGTCTTAACCGCCTGAGCCAGAACATGGCTGGCCGTGTGGCGCAGAACGCGCGCGCCCTCCGGATCGTCAAAGGTCAGAATCTCCAGATCGTGCTCGCCGGAAATGGGCGTCACGAGGGAAATCACCTCGCCGTCCAGCTTGGCAGCCAGCGCCGTCTTCTTCAGCTCCTGAGACAGTTCGCCCGCAATGTCCAGCGCATTCATGCCCTCGGCAAACTCGCGCTTTTCACCCTTCAGATTCAAAATCATGCTGACATCCTCCCTGTTTTTAGTCATTTTGTGATCCGTGAGGCGTGTGCCAAAACACAAAAAGCCCGTCCCAAGCAGGGACGAGCTGTTAACCCGTGGTTCCACCCTTGCTGACGAACCGCACGCAGTCCGCCCTCACGGCAGGCGATAACGAGCCAAACCGAACCCGGTCAAAAGCTGGTGTTCACACAATCCTTTGCAAGCGCGTTTTCAGCCGATGACGCGCTCTCTCTGAGCAGGGTGTTTGTGCAATTGGTCTTCATCATTCCGAGTTGAATTTTTATGTAGTATAACGCGTTTAGCCGCCTTTGTCAAGCGATTTTGACGCAAACTTCGTCATTTTACATTTCAAAGGGAACATCCAGCTGCCCCTGATCGGTCGTGACTGTGCAGCCAGCCTCGCTCAGGCGCACACAAAACGTCATGCCGCCCGAAAGCGTGACCCGCCAGGCGTCCTCATTCCGGGAAACTTTGACGTCCTCCCCCTCGCGCACGGGCGCAAGCAGCGTCACCGCGCAATGCTGCGCGCCGCCATGCCGCTTCTGGATGATGTAAGCGGCCGGCGTTTTTTCGCCGTAGTCCAAGACATACCAGCCGCGGGGCGGCTCCTCCTCGCCGTAATGGCAGACGGTTTTGTCCGCGCCGGTCAACAGCATAAGCTTAAAGCCCGTGCCATCCTTCATGGCGGTCAGGCCGTTCTCCTCCAGCACAATATTCTCCCGCGCAAAATCCTTGGACAGATGCCAGTTCAGTTCATAGTCATGCTCGCCCTCAAAGGCGTCCATGCGATCGACGATCACGCACGCCCGGCCGCCGATGAGATAGCTCTGCCGCTCATAAAGCGCCGGCTTGTCCTCATAGCCGTCTTCATAGAAGCCCTGCGTCAGCAAAATATCGCCGTTTTGCGTTCTGCGGCCGGGGCAGGGCGCCTCATGAAGCACGCGCCGAGCGGCCATCTTCTCGTATTCCGCCTCGTTAACGGCCTGCGCCGTCAGCCGCTCATCCAGCTTGTCGTCCTTTTCCAGAGCCATCCGGTTCTGGTTCAGGCCGTCCAGCGTCATCACATTGTGCGCCATGGCCGAAGAAAAATAATTGTTCCAGCGCATGGACTCCGGTGAGCCCGAATAATTGTAATGCCCCGGATCCACTAGCAAATCGCGCCCCAGCGCCGTCAAGACAATCTCCAGCGCATCGTCATGCTTGTGGCCGGGCGAGAAGCGGCTGTATTTCATAAACAAATACGTTGCCTCGTCCGTCCAGCCGCCGCGCAGAACCGAATAGCCGCCGTATGGATAATGAAGCGTCATAGGCAAATCGCGCTTTTCTCCCCGGCAGGCAGCCAGTATATCGCTGCACAGCGGCCCCTTCCAGGCCTCACAAACTCTCGAAAGCACCGGCACAATCGAGCCGTTGGCGTGGGTCTTAGCCACGTCGGGCATATGCCGCGTAGGCGTCATCATCGCCGCAAGAAAATCGCAACGCGCCGCCATCTTCTCACGCAGCACAGTCAGACGGCGATTCTTCTGAAGCTCCTCTCGGGCAAAAAACGCTTTGAGCAGATTAAGAATGACAAAGTTATAGTTAAACGACTGCTCCTGATCGCTGCCGTCGGGATAAATGCAGATATTCACCGCCTCTTCCAGGCGCTGCATGCCGACCAGATAAGCCGCACCGGCCATTTTAAATTCCCACAGCGACACGCCCAGATCAATCAACGCCATGGAAATGGAAAGGAACTGGTTGGGCGTTCCGCGCCGCGGGTTGGCCAGCATGACGGAAAGGTGATCACCCATGGAGGAAAGCAGAATCCGCGCCGCCAGCTCGTCGTCCATCAGTTGCGCCCGATACAGCGCCCCGGCCTCGCGCACAAGACGCATGGAGCGATCTGCGCAGGAAAGCGACAGCCAGGAACCGACGATATCACCGCCGCAAAAGCCCTCGCCGCCGGTCACGGGCAGATATTCGCTCTCGTACATCGGCCGCGCCGGGCTGTGCCGAAGTCGCGTATCCGTCCACGGATGATTGTCCAGAAACTCGCCGACAATCCGCTGCCAACACGCCGCATAGCACGCCTCGCCGGTCAGCTGCCAGGCGCGAATCAGCCATTCGGTAAAATACATATACGTCAGGTGCATCTGCCACTGTGTATCGCCGTCCGGATAGGTCATCCAGTCGATCGGATGCCCCAGATCCTGAGGCTCCGTTCCCAGAAGAGACAACTTGTTGTCCAGCAGCAGCTTCGCCTGCTCAAGGCTCTTCTTCTCATCCCGGGCCTGCAAAAGTTCCGGCTCGGACAAGCGCTCAAAGAGCACCTTTAAATAGGTCTGCGCCGCCTTCACCGTTTCCCCAGCCAGCGCATAATCGCGCACCGTTTCAAGCCCCATAGCATAGATGTTAATGGAATCCACAAGGCGACGGGCCGTTTCACTTTTCATATTCCTTCTCCCATCTTGAGTCATTAGATCTCGCCCCAGCGGCGATCCTCCGCCAGCCAGTCCTCAATTTCCTTTTCGACCATGTTGGCGGCAATCAGCGTGCCGTTTTCATAACGCATACGCTCGCCGATTTCGCTGACCGCCACATTAAAGCGGGGCGTATGCGTCAGCTCCACCAGCGCCTCGGCCAGCTTGTCCACCGTGAGGTTTTCACGCCGGATCGGCCGCGGCCCAATGCCCAGATCATACACTCTCTGCCCCCAGAAGGGCTGATCGCCTCCGAAGGGAACCACCAGCGTGGGCTTGCAGGCCAGCACGCCCGCCGCCGTCGTACCGGCCCCGCCGTGATGAACGACCGCTGAAACGCGGCTGAAGAGCCAGTCGTGCGGAATGTAATCGGCCACATAGACATTGGGGTTGCTCATCGCCGCGTCCAGCGTGCCGCCGCCCCAGCCGCGCCCAATGACGGCGCGCACGCCCGAAGCGGCCACTGCCTTGAGCACGATATCCAGCGTCTGTCCCATGTCGCCGCTGACCATCGAACCAAAGCCAATATACACCGGCCGATCGCCTTCGCTTAAAAAGCGCTCAAGCGATGGCTCCGGCTCGTACTCGCACGGCTCGGGATCCGTCCAAAAGCCGGTCATGTGAATGTGCTCGTCCCATTCGGGCGCACGCGGCACCAGCAGTGGGCTGATGGCATACAAAACAGGAATTTTATGGCCGTTGATATAATAATCCGGCCGCATGGAAATGCGCTTGGAACGCATGCCCTCCTCGCTGCGCCAGTCGGCCAGATAATGCCACTCCAGCGTGTTAATCAGCGCATAGCCCATTTTGTAGCTGGCCTTGTTCCAGGCCCGGCCCACCTTGAGCCCCGGCGCCGTGGTGATGGGGAACATGTCGTTGTAATCCATCAGGAAATACTGCGTCTGAATACAGGGAATTTTAAGCTTTTCCGCAATCGAATACACCACCGAACCAAAAAAGGTGCAGATAATGGCTTCAGCATCCTGACAGCCTTCCTCCAGCGTGCGCAGAAACTGCGGCAAATCCGCCAGCATAGCGTTTTTAAATTTCGGCAGGAAGGTCAGCCCGTTAGTTCCCGGCTGCATAACCGCCTTAAAAATATCCTTGACACTTCCGGCCAGCGGCGCAAATTTCAGCCCGGCCTCCGTCACCATTTTTTCCGTCATGTCAAAGCAGACGACCGTCACCTCATGCCCGCGCTTTTTAAGTTCTTTTCCCAGCAGCACATAGGGACGCACGTCGCCTGTCGATCCAATGGCTACCATTGATATCCGCATAGCGTGCCTCCTTGATCATTTTTGAAATCCATGTTTTTAAAGTCTTGCCTGTGCTTAGTATATACCTGCTACAGCGATTCTGTCAATCTTCACGGCGCGTTCATAAGAAAACTCTAATCATTGAAGAATCGTATGCCGCCCTTTCCGGCAGGGCATACTTCTCAGGCAAGCCTTCAGCTCAGCATCTATTTTCAGGAGGAAACCGTCATGAAAAAGCACAAATCAATCCCACGTCCCAGCAGCAGCACCGTTTCCAGCGGCGAGGCCACCGGCCTGATTCCCGCGCTGCCCGAAACCGAAGCCCAAGCCGAATCCTATGAAGCGCTCTATCCCCTTCAGGACGAGGAGTAAGCCCCGCCCTATGCCGTGCTGATCTCAGGAAGCTTTTTTAAAGAAATCCTCAACGCAATGATCGCTCACGCACATCCCTTGTTCAGGAATTTTCAGGTGTCTGTTCCCACGTACTCTGCGCTCAAAAGAGCCGTCAAAGCCTTGAGCGCACGCTTTGGGTCTTCATCCAAGAAACTAAATCACTTCTTCATACCTCTCGATTGAACCGGAAGAATGACAGCACTGATTCTTCCAACAGCAAAGCGCGCCGCCTTCCATTTGAAAGGCGACGCGCTCAGCCTGTCAAAGAATCCACAATGCGACCTCGCAATGCGTCTTCTTATGCG
>CAYOTH010000184.1:0-4687 GCA_964406835.1 uncultured Oscillospiraceae bacterium | reverse complement strand
GTTGCCGATTTCGTAATTCTTTCAAATTACTGTCTTATCAGCACACAGCTATGGGAAAGGTTCTATCAGTTTCCCTGGCGGGACACGTTCTCAATGCTGCGGCGCACGGCGTCCAGCGTCGCCTGCACATCGCGTTCCATTTCGCGCAGTATGCTCTCGGCATAGCGGTTGGCCTCCAGGCGCTGCTCGTTGGCTTCGGCGCGAGCTTCCTCACACATGCGGTCGGCCTCCTCATGCGCCAGGCGCACGATTTCGGACTGATCGATCATGTGGCGGGCACGTTCCTCAGCGGCGGCAATCATGTCGTCCGAACGCTTTTTGGCGCTGGCCTCCAGCTCCTCGGCCTGCTTCTGCGCCGAGGCCACAATGGCATCCGCGCGGGCATCGGCCGTGTTCAGGCGGGTGTTGGCGCGCGCCTTGGCCTCCTCGATGATGTGATCGCGATCAGCCATGATATCCATGCTGTGGCGAATCTCATCGGGCAGGCAATTGCGGATATCCTCCACAATGTCCAGAATCATCTTGGCATTAACGATGCGCTTGGTGTTGTTGAAGGGCATGGGCTGCGCGGTGGTCAGCGCCTCGACCAGGAAATCCAACAGCTGCTCAAGGGCCGTCTGCTCGCCCGGCTCGTCCTGCATGTCCTCATCATAGGCCTCGTCCTGAGCAACCTCTTCGCTCTCGGGCGCTTCGTCCGTCATGCCTTCGTCTTCATAGACCGCTTCATTGGACGGCTCATAGCCCTGCTGGACAAATTCGTCCTCGCGTTCATCCTCGTAGTACTTATTGTTGTTGTCAGCCATGGGTTATCGCTCCTTTACAGATCTTTATCAAAGCGTGATTGTCATTTTTCAAAGTGCTCTTCAAGGCCTCTTCAGTGTCAGGCGTCCCTCGAGACAGGCCGGCACCAGACCGGTCAGCGCGCCACCATGACGGATCACATCCCGCACGACGCTCGAGCTGATAAAGCCGTACTGCGGCGCGGTAAACAGCGCCAGCGTATCCAGCCCGCCCACATGCCGGTTGGCTGCCGCCAGCGACGCTTCCAGGCCCGCATCGCCCTCGCCGCGCAGCCCGCGCAAAAGGACGTCCGCGCCCACCTCGCGCGCCATGTCCAGCGTCAGCCCCGTGCCGGCGCAGACCGACACATTTTCAAGCGACAAAGTGCATTCCTTCAGCATAGCCACGCGCTCACCCGGGGAAAACATCGGTGTTTTGGCCGCGTTGATCATCACGGCCACCGTCACCTTATCAAACAGGCGGGCCGCTCGCTCAATCAGATCGATATGCCCCACCGTCGGCGGGTCAAAGCTGCCCGCAAACAAAGCATGACTCATAGCACATCTCCGCCTTTCCCGTCGCCCAGACGCACAAACGTCAGCGACGTATCCCGATACCGGCGCACGTCGGTCACGATCAGCGGCTCAGGCAAGCCGTCGATCGTCACATCCGAGGCGTGCTCCATCACCACAAGCGCGCCCGGCACCAGATGTCCGCCTGAAAGCAGCGCCTCCGCGGCCTGAACATACACCTCGTTCATGCGATAGGGCGGATCCAAAAACACCAGCGTAAACAAGCCTGCCAGCGCGCTGTGCCAGTCTCCGCAAACGAGACGCGCCCGATCGCCGCAGCGCATCAAATCGATGTTGCGCCGAATGGCCGAGGCCGCCTTTTTGGATTTGTCGCACAGTACCGCGCTGCGTGCGCCCCGGCTGAGGGCCTCCAGCGCCAGCGCCCCTGACCCGGCAAAAAGATCCAGCACCTGCGCCTCGAACACATCGCCTCGGATGATGTTAAACAGCGCCTCGCGCACCTTATCGGAGGTCGGCCGCGTCTCGTCGCCCTCGGGCGCGAAAAGCCGCCGTCCCCGGTGCTCTCCTGCGATAATCCTCATCAGACTTCCGCCTTCGGAGCGCGCGGGCCGCGCTTGTTGTTGACCTTCAGATTGCGGGCCTTGCGCTTTTTGCCCAGCGCAATATCATGCAGCTTTCTTTTACGCATTACCGGGCCCATCATATAACCGGCAAAGGCCGTTCCCGGCGCAACCAGCGCATAGAGCAAAAACAGCGCGTTGAGAACGCCGTTGGTCACATAGGCATAGCTGGCGACAAAGGGCATGTAGACCAGGCGCGTAATGACCGTCAGCTTGCTGATCGGCTCGGCTGCGGCCGCCGCCTCCGGGTCATAGGAAAAGGCTTCCTGTTCCTCTTCCTCCGCGATGACCGCCGGGGCGCTCAGATCCTGATGCGAAGGCCCCATCACCAGATTGATCAGGCTGAGCACCATAAACGGAAACAGGCAGATCACCAGCGTGGTCACACCGGTTTTTCGGCTGAAGACGCGCGCGCGCATACGCTCGTCCACCGGACGGCCCTCTTTAATCTGCTTGTCAATGGTGGCCTGAAGCGTGCAGGCCTTCTCGCCGTTATACGCCGCATCGTTGTAAATCAACAGCAAAAACACGAGCAGCAGCGCCGCATTCATCACAATCTGCAAAACGCCGTTGCTCAGGCCCGAAACAAACAGCACGCTCAAAAGCACCAGCACGCCATAAAGCCCCCACGTTTTCGAGGCATACCCTAAACTGACTTTCATAAAACCCCTTCTTTCCTTGCCGGACGCCCCCAAGCGCCCTGTTGTTTTATCGATCGTCCTGCGCCGCTTCGCCGCGGACATAGACATTCTTTTCCGTAACCACCTTATCTATGGGCACATCGCCCTCACGTGTGGGAATCTGATCGAAAATCTGCACCTCATAGGCCAGGCCGATCACCGGGCAGCGGCACGACGCCAGCAGCCGGTCAAAATAGCCCTTGCCATAGCCCAGACGATTGCCTGCCCGGTCAAAGGCCACGCCCGGCGCCAGCACCAGATCCATCTCCTCAATGGCGGCCAGCTCGCCGTCCTCCGGCTCCAATACGCCGAACGCCCCGGAAATCATCCGGGTCTCGGGCGTCACGCGCACAACATCCAATTGGCTTCCCTTCGTCCGGGGCAGATACAGCGTGCGCCCCGAGCGCTGGATTTCGTGCAAAAGCCCGCTGGTTTGCACCTCGTCGCGAAGCGCCACATAGCAGAGCACCCGCTCGGCCTTCATGTATTCGTCCATGGTCACAATGCGCTCGGCGATGCGGGTGGACATTTCCGCCGCCTGAATTTTGCTCGCTTCCTCGCGCAGTTTGCGCGCCGAGGCGCGAATCTCGTCTCTTGTCATCACTTAAATCACTCCTCTGACAATGCGCTTGCCAAAGCCCAGCATAATTTCATAGGAAATGGTTCCGGCCAGATCGGCCAGCTCATCGGGCGTAATGCACTCACATCCCTGCGCGCCCATCAGCACGACCTCGCTCTGAGGCCCGGCCTCGGGAATATCGGTCACGTCGGCCATCATCTGATCCATGCAGACCCGGCCAATCAGCGGCGCGCGCCGTCCCTCAACCAAGACGTCGGCCCGGCCGCTCAACGCGCGCGGATAGCCGTCGCCATAGCCCAGCGGCAGGGTCATCACCCTCGTGCGCCGCTCAGCGCGCCAAGTGCAGCCATAGCCCACCGGCTCGCCAGCGTCAATCCATTCAAAGCGCACCGGCTGCGTTGCAAGCGTCTGCGCCGGTCTAAGCCCCTCAAACAGCGCGCCCACCGACGCCCCATAGAGCACGACGCCCGGCCTGACCGCATCAAAATGATATGCATCTCCCAGCGCTATACCCGTGCTGGCCGAAAGATGCCTGATCGGCCGAAAGCCCACCGCATGAACCCGCTTAGAAGCCTCTATAAACCGCTGCCGCTGAAGCGCGGTAAATGCCGGATCGCCGTCGGCATGGGCCAGGTGGCTAACCAACCCCTCCATCACCACGCCCGGCGTGTTTTTCCACTGAGCGAGCAATGTTTCAATTTCCGCCTGCGTGCGCGCGCCGATACGCGACATGCCGGTATCGATTTTCATATGCGCCTTGGCCGGACGATTCAGCCGCCGCGCCGCCTGTTCAAGGCAGGAAAGCGCATACTGATCGCCCGTCGCCTGAGCCAGATCATAACGAACCTCCGCCTCGGCAATTTCCTGATTGATCGCGCCGCCCAGAACCAGTATGGGCGCATTGATTCCATCTTCCCGCAGCTCAATGCCTTCATCCACGCACGCCACAGCCAGCCCCCAGGCTCCCGCCGCCAGCAGCCGCTTTGACACAGCCACGGCGTTATGCCCATACGCATCGTCCTTGACAACCGCCAGTGCCCGGATATCCGGCGCACACCGCCTCATCGCCTGACGATAATTATGCTCGATCGCATCCAGGCAGACTGTGAGCCTGCTCACGCCATAGGCCTGCATAGCGTCTATCCCTTCTTCCTCATCCATGGCCAAAATCAGCCAGAGTATATCCTGCTCTATTATAACTCAAAGACAGCGTGAAAGTAAATCACATTTTCTTGTAAATCTCTAAAAAATGCGTTATAATGGGAGAGAAATGCAAAAATGTCAGGAATTCGGCGCTTTAAACCGCCCTTTCCCGATGTTTTTTTGTGGGAGGATGTTCCATGTCGAAGAAATCTAAGGCCCGTCGCCGCCGTCAAAGGCGCCTCAAGGCATTGGCTGAAACCGCCGTGCTGCTCGTTTTGCTGCTGATCTGCCTTGTGCTCTGGCGCCTGAGCGCCGCCCCCTCGGCCCCCGTCAGCGCCCCGACCGCCACCC
>CAYOTH010000183.1:0-4696 GCA_964406835.1 uncultured Oscillospiraceae bacterium | reverse complement strand
TTCACATGCCTCAGCGCATAAGTTTCGCTGCCGGGATAGCGGAAGGAAACATCGCAGAACTCAATGGAATAATCGTTGTCGTCGCGCTTTTCAACGGTCAGCGTTCCCTGATACATGTCGTTGGGAATGTCAAAATAGGAGAAGTAACGCTTCATATAATGGTTGTTCTCTGCGGCGCGGCGCACTTCGGAAGCCAGCGTCTGGATGGCCTCGAGCAGCATCATCAAACAGCTCACATAGCGTGCAATGCTGCCCACGCTCACCCCGCCGGCCAGCAGCGCGCCATAGGCGATGAACTGCATGACATGCCGAACCGCCGTCACCGCCGCCTCGCAGGCCTCCACCCGGTTGGCATAGGTTTCATAATAGCCATGAAAGGCTCTGTCCTCGGCCACCATACTCCCAGCCAGGAGGTCGTCCATGGCATACAGGCGAATGTCCATTCCGGACGCGTAATTGCCGACATAGCCCGCGTATTTGTTGGTCAGCAGATTGGCGCGCACGCAGCAGCTGGTGAACATCTCTCTAAAGCGAGAAACCACAGGGCCCATCAGCTCCGAGGCTGCCAACGCTGTCGCCGCCGCACCCACGCACAGCGCAATTTTCCAGCCTAGCGGCACCGCCTCCAGCATGAAAAACGACACGCTCAACGACAGCGCCGAAACAATTTTCGTCACGTTGGCCGTCAGCTGGTCAATCGCCAGATACAGATAATAGCGATTGAACCCGGTCTGCGTTTCCAGGCGAATGCGCTCGCGCAGAAGCGATACCTCGCGGCTCTCCAGCGAGGCATAGTCCATGCTCATGGCCTTCTCGGCAAAGGCCCAGCGTTCTGCGCGGTAGCTGGCCTCCTCCGTCGTCTGGCGAAGGCTGAACACGACCGCCGTCAGCAGTTTAAGCGCAAACGTCCCGCCCACAGCCCATGCGGCATAAAGCGCGACCTCCCGCAGCGCCGCCTGCGCCAGCGCGTCAATCACCTGCGCCGAAAAATAAATCGGCACAAACGGTGTGACCGCCGTCAAAAACGCATGGATAAACAGGCACAGCGTGTACTTTTTTTCAATCAAAAAGCACCATTTGACCGCCCGGCGCGCAATCTGAATGTGCTCCTTCAGCGTCATCTTTTCATACTCATCCATGGACGCGTCCCTCCCCGTTTTCGCCCTCTTTATACCAGCAGCTCTGAATATCGAACAGCTCTTTGTATTTTCCGCCCTGCCTGAGCAGCTCGGCATGGGTGCCTTCCTCGGCAATGCGGCCGTTTTCCAGATAAAGTATCCGATCGCAGAAGGCCGTCGAAGCCAGCCTGTGCGAGATAAACAGCGAGGATTTGCCCTGCGCCATGGCGTTATACTCAGCGTAAATGCGGCTTTCGGCAATCGGATCAAGCGCAGCCGTCGGCTCGTCCAGCACCAGCATCGGCGCATCCTTGTACAGCGCACGCGCCAGCATGAGCTTTTGCGCCTCGCCGCCGGACAGCTCCGTTCCCGCCTCATCCACCTGCTTATCCAGCGGCGTCAAAACGCCCTTGGGCAGCGAAGCCACCTTGTCCCATAGCCCGGCCTGACGCAAACACGCCTCCACATGCTGTAAGTCGGTCTGCTCAAGCGTCCGCCCGGAAACGTGTTCCGCTATGCTGAAGAGCATCGTGCGCACCGACTGAAAAACCGGCGAAAACAGCCGATAATACTCGCGCCGTTTAAAGGCCGATACCGGCACGCCGTTATAATATATCGTTCCCTGCGTCGGGCGGTAGAGGCCGCACATCAGCTTGACCAGCGTGGTCTTGCCCGCGCCGTTCAGGCCCACCAGCGCCAGCTTTTCCCCGGCGTGCAGCGTAAAGGACAGATCGTGAATCGCATCCTCCGCCGCACCGTCATAGCGGAAGGAGACATGCTCGAAGGAAATCTCCGGCGCGCGGTTCATGTGTTCCTCGGCCGTGGCCTCGCCTGAGCCGTCGCTGTCCGGATACTCGACAAACTCGCGCAAATCGCACACGCAAAGGCTCGCGCCATGCCACTTGCCCAGGCTTTCAATAAACGCGCCTACCCAGGTGGCAAATGACGAAATGGCCGCAAAATAGAGCACAAACTGATCGACCGTCATTTCGCCCTGCGCAAAAAGATAAATCAGCAGCGCATAGGCTCCGGCATCGCGCACAAGAATCACCGCCAGATCGACCAGCCGGCTCAAAAGCAGGCGTACGACGCGCTTTTTATCCCAAGCGGCCATCTCGCCGGACAAATCGCGCCAAATCTGCCGAAACCAGGATGCCAGCGAATAAACGCGCACGTCCTTGGCCGATTCGCCGGACTGTCCCTGCCCCGTCACATAGTTTATCCGCGCATCAATGGGGCTTCTGTAGGCATTCGTATCATGCAGCCAGCGATTATACGCGCGCACTGCCCAATAATTGAGCACCGGCCCGATGGTCAAAAGCGGCACCAGCCACACGCTGGCTAGCGACACCACCGCGCCAAAGACCAGATAGCCCAGCACGTTTTCAAGCGTATCAAAGCCAGCCGTCATGATATCGCACACTGCCTGCTGCCCATCCCACATATAAGTGGCCTGAATCGCCCGATCGGACAAATCGCGCATCTCTTTCTTTTCATAGTCCTGATAAAACATGCCCAACACTTTTTTCGTATGCACGGTGCGACACCAATCGCTATACACAGAAAGCGATATATCCTTCACGCAAATCAGTGCCGAACGAGCCAGCGCCAGGGCCAGCATGCCCGCCATCACCGCACCGACACGGCCCAGCGCCCCATTTACCGACGCGCCGCTCGTCACCTCAGCCACGGCCAGCGCCGGCAGGTACATCGTCAGGTATTGATACACAATTCCGGCGGGAATATTGAGCGCCATCGCAGCCAGCGCCCGCGCCCGGACATGCGATAGGTTCTTCAGGCTCCAAATCAGATTAGAGAGCGCGCCGCGATAGAGCTTTTTCTGCGCTGTCTTTTTCATGCTTATCAGCTCCTTTACGGCTATTGTAGCATAAAACCTCATAAAAAAACAAATTCGCGCACGAATTGTTCAAATCCGCACACGAATTGCAAAACTCTAATCGTCAATCGGCACAAGGAATTCGGTGGTAAAAGCGCCTTCCTCGCTGTTGTATTTGATCCAGCCGTTATGCTCCTCAATAATCCCTTCGACGCGCGTCAGCCCGAAGCCATGTAGCCCACTCTTGCGCGTTTTAAACAGCGTCCCCCGCTTAACCAGCTTTTCCGGCGCGCTGTTGAGCATGGAAAAATACAGCATACGGCCCTTGACGCTCATAAACAGGCGAATAAAGCGTTCGCCGGATACCTCGCGGCAGGCCTCAATGGCGTTATCGAGCAGATTGCCCAGGACAATGCTCAGCTCCACATCGTCCAGCGCCATGCTTTCGGGAACGCTGGCCTTGACCGTCACCTGAACGCCCGCTGCCCGCGCCTGAGCGATTTTGCTGGAAAGTATGGCGTCTGCCGAGGCGTTGCCGGTCTTCAGCAGCGTGTCAATCGCGCCCAATCGCGCATCCAGTTCGTCAATATAGGCCAGTGCGCGCGCATAATTGCCCGCCTCCAGCTGCCCGCGCAGCGTCTGCAAATGATTATGAAAATCATGCTTGAAGCCGCGCATCTCCTTATGAATGCTACGCACCTCATTCAGATGCCGCTCGGCCTGCTCCGTTTGCAGCTCGATAATCTTAAGAAACGTCTTTTTTCTCATGATTGCTCTTCATAATAGCCGATATAGGCTCGATGGATATCATCGTATTTGCCACGCGCCAAAGGAACTGACGCGCCGTTTTCCAGAAGAACCTCCGTCTTTGAAATGCGTCGCACCGCCGAAAGAGAGACGATATAGCTTCTATGGCAGCGAAAAAACTGTGCCGAGAGACGCGCCTCCAAATCGGAAATGCGCACCTTGACTTTGTATTCGCCTCGGCTTGTCACAATCAGCACATGGTGTAAAAGCGCCTCAATGCTGATGATCTCGCTTTCATAGAGCTTGATCGTCTGTCCGTCCGTACTGATTATCAAACGGGCCGGCTCGCGCGCCGCGCGTTCAGCCGCCTTGTCCAAAACGCCAAACAGCCTTTCATCGCTGACCGGCTTGATGAGATAATGCAGCGCGTCCACTTCGTACCCCTCGCCGATAAACTCCGTATGAGACGTCAGAAAGATAATTTCGGCGCGGCAGTGATCCCGGCGCAGCGCCTTGGCCAGCTCAATGCCGCTCATCGCGCCCATTTCCACATCAAGCAGAAGAAGGCCATAATCGCCTGCCCCATCATAATCAAACAAAAAGGCCTCCGCCGAAGAATAGGTTTTAAGCTGTATCGCCTGCTGACGCGCCGCGCTCCAGCGCATCACGGATGCCGCTATGGCCTCCCGCTGTGCCTGATCGTCATCGCATACCGCGATTCTAAGCGCCATGCCTCTTCCTCCCTTCACGCGTTCGTTTCTAATCTTAGCGCATTTGCGCGCAATTTGCAAGACCCAATTGCCCGCCCAGCCTTCCTGTCAGCCTGTCGCTTAAAAAAGTTGCGTACAAACGCAAAATTCCTCAAAATAGGTATTGACAAAATGCGACCAAGCGTGTATAATATATCATGTTGTCAGCCAATGACAAGGCCATGCGGCTGTGGCGGAATCGGCATACGCGCACGTTTGAGGGGCGTGTCCAGCAATGGGTACGG
>CAYOTH010000182.1:0-4707 GCA_964406835.1 uncultured Oscillospiraceae bacterium | reverse complement strand
CCTCTATTATAACCGCCTCTATTATATCAGAAAAGGCCGCTTTTTGCGACCTTTTCTGACAGGCTGAGCCGGAAAACGCGTACTGCGTTCTCCGGCTTTCATATTTATATGACTGTGCTTTATCGGGTGGTATAGTTGGGGGCTTCCTTGGTGATGGTGATGTCGTGCGGATGGCTTTCGAGCAGACCGGCATTGGTGATGCGGATGAACTCAGCCTTCTCGTGCAGCTCCTTGATGGTGTGCGCGCCGCAGTAGCCCATGCCGGAGCGCAGGCCGCCCATCAGCTGGAACACGGTATCGGAGAGCGTTCCTTTGTAGGGGACGCGGCCCTCGACACCTTCGGGCACCAGCTTCTTCGCATTCTCCTGGAAGTAACGGTCCTTGCTGCCTTTTTCCATGGCGGCCAGAGAACCCATGCCGCGATAAACCTTGAAGGAACGGCCCTGATAGATTTCGATCTCTCCGGGGCTCTCCTCCACGCCGGCCAGCAGGCTGCCGACCATGACGGCCGCAGCGCCCGCGCCAATGGCCTTGGTCAGGTCGCCGGAATACTTGATGCCGCCGTCGGCAATGATCGCACGGCCATACTTGTCAGCCACCTCGGCGCAGTCGCAGATGGCGGTGAACTGAGGCACGCCGATACCGGAAACCACGCGGGTGGTGCAGATCGAGCCCGGGCCGATACCGACCTTGACTACATCCGCGCCCGCTTCGAACAGATCGGCCGTAGCCGTAGCCGTGGCTACGTTGCCGGCGATGATCGGCAGATCGGGGAAGGCGTTCTTGACCATGCGCACGCTGTCGATAACGCCGGCGGAATGGCCGTGGGCGGTATCCAGGGTGATGATGTCAACCTTCGCGTCAACCAGCGCCTGAACGCGCTCGAGTGTGTCCTTGGTGACGCCGACCGCCGCGCCGCACAGCAGACGGCCATTTTTGTCCTTGGCGGCGTTGGGATATTTAATGCTCTTTTCGATGTCCTTGATGGTGATCAGGCCGCGCAGCATGTAATTCTCGTCCACCAGGGGCAGCTTCTCAATGCGGTGTTGAGCCAGGATCGACTTGGCCTCGTCCAGCGTCGTGCCGACCGGCGCAGTGACCAGATCCTTGCTGGTCATGACGTTGGAGATGGGCTGGTCGAAATCGGTGATGAAGCGCAGGTCGCGGTTGGTCAGAATGCCGACCAGACGGCCGTTGCGGGTGATCGGCACGCCGGAAATGCGATAGCGCGCCATCAGAGCCAGAGCGTCGGAAACCAGATTCTCGGGCGAAAGGAAGAACGGATCGGTGATGACGCCGCTCTCACTGCGCTTGACCTGATCGACATGCGCAGCCTGCTCGGCAATGGTCATGTTCTTGTGGATGATGCCCAGGCCGCCTTCACGCGCCAGCGCGATGGCCATGCGGGAGTCGGTAACCGTGTCCATGGCAGCGCTCATCAGCGGGATGTTGAGCGTGATGTTGGGCGTCAGTGAGGTGCCCAGCTGAACATTGCGCGGAATGACGTCGCTTTTCTGAGGAACGAGCAGGACGTCGTCAAACGTCAGTCCCTCGCGGATTTTTCCGTTCATGAATCGAATCCCCCTTCTTCGTATGTCTGCATCGTTGGTGTATAAATGCTATTATAGCATCTTCCGCGAGCAAGTCAATAAATTTCGGGCGAGGGAAAGGTAAATATTGCGCGCAGGGCCTCAATCTTTTCCTAAAAATGGAATGAAAAGGTGCAAACGTCCTATTTGAAACGGCGGGCGCATATCCTTCGAAGCGATGGGGGCTTTCGCCCCGGGAGGAGGAAAAGCATGTCGATTCATGAAATCAAAAAGACCGTCGAGCTGGAACGGCTGGTGGGCAACGTCGTTTTTCAGATGCCCGTGCAGGCGGAGGCCCCCGTGCCGGGCGCAGGGCGTGAAAGCGTCGAGGTGGCCATGGAGGATGCCTTTGCCGCCGTGTCGGAGGCGCAGGCCCAAGCGGGGCGCGTGTTGGTCACAGGACAGGTGCAGTGCCAGGCGGCTTATCGGCTGGGCGAGGAGAACACGCTGCGCGCTCTGACGGCTCGAGCGCCCTTTAAACAGGCCGTCGAGCTGGAGGGCGTCGAGGCGGGCATGGCCGTGCGGGCCAGCGCCTCAACCGATCATGTCGAGGCGGCCTATGACAACGGGCATATGGTTTTTCGGGTGGCCGTGTCGATCAGCGTGCGGGTGCGCAGCCTGACGCCGGTAGAGGCTGTGACGGACATCGAGGCCGACGAGCCGGTCGAGCTGCGTCGTATGCACCTGTCCTCCGGCAAAACCAGCGCCGAAAACAGTGAAACGGCGACATTGAGCGACACAGTGCCGCTGCCCACGGCGCTTCATGCGCGCGTGGTGCTCATGCAGTGGGCTTCGCCGCGTGTGGAAAGCGCCCAGCGCGATTTGGGCGGCGTGCGTTTGATCGGCGAGGTACAGATTGAATCGCTGGTGGCCAGCAGCGTGGCCGGGCGGCCCGTGGCGCTGGTGCGCTGCCGTCTGCCCTTTGAGCAGCTGGTCGGTATGCCCGATTGGGTCGAGGGAGAGCCGGAGCCTACCGCCGATGTGAGCGCGCTCAGCGTGGAGGTGGAGGAGGGCGCGCAGGACGGTGAGGCATCGCTTAAAATGCAGTGCGAGCTGCTCCTGGGCGTACGCATGATTTCCTTTGATAAGCTGGACGTCGTGTCGGATGCCTACCTGGCCGGAGACGGCGCGCTGACGCTAAAGCAGGAGCACTTTGATCTGTGCAGCGCCGCCGAGCCGCTTCGTCTGATCGCGCCCTTCCGTGGCACACTATTATTGGAAGAAAATGCGCCCGGAGCCGGTACGGCGCTGGCAGCCCGCGTGCGTCCGGTGGTGAGCGGCGTGAGCGACGAGGAGGACGGCGCGCATGTGCGCGGGTTGCTGGAGGCGACGGTTTTGTATATGCCCTCGGGCAGTGAAAAGCTCCATGGTGCGCGGGGAGAAATGGCCTTTGACTTAAAAATGCCGCATCTGCTGGGTGAGGACGGCGAGGTGCGTGTCGAGGCCTCTGAGGCGGAGGCGGCCGCGCTGATGAGCGACCGGATGGAGCTTAAATGCACGCTGTCCGTCAGCGGCGTGGCCTGGCGCAGCGAGGAGGCAGTGCTGACGTGCGCCGTTCAGGCGGGAGAGAGCGCCCCGCGTCGCCGGGGCGTGGGGCTGTATTGGCTCGACAGGGAGGAAAGTTTGTGGGAAATTGGCCGGAAATACCGCGTTACGCAGGCTTCTCTTGAGGCGCTTAATCCTGAATACCGGCCGGAGGAGGGAACGTCCGCTGTGCTGGTGCGCGTCTGAAACGCATCAGGCGATGAGAAAAATTGCATGTGATATGGGGAGCCTGCCGGGAAACGTTGTCGAAAATGCGGAAAATATCGGTTAAAATGAATTTTTTACATATATTATATTGCAAAGAAGGCTGGGGTGTGGTATCTTAATCCACAAACACCGCTCCATGACGCGGTGGTCTTAAAGAAGGAGGGTACACCTATGACTAAGAAGATTGCCGCGCTGCTGATGGCGTTTATGCTCATCGTTTCGGCTGTTCCGGCTTTCGCTCAGAGCGAGGATGCCGTTTACAGGACGATGTACAGCGGCGAAATCGGTACGCTCAACTATCTGACCACGGCCTCTGAAAATGAGTATGCCGTTTCGGCCAACATTGTCGATACGCTGATCGAGCACGATGCCTATGGTCAGATCGTTCCCTGTCTGGCTGAATCCTGGGAACAGAGCCCGGACGGCCTGACCTGGACGTTCCACCTGCGCGACGGCGCAACCTGGGTGACCGCCGACGGCGAATATTACGCCGACGTAACGGCTGAAGACTTCGTGACCGCCGCCAAATATATCCTCAATGCGCAGAACGCTTCGGCCACGGCTTGGATCCTGACCGATTATATCGCGGGCGCTGAAGAGTATTTTGATAGCACCTCGACGCCTGAGGAGGGCGAGGAGGCTCCCGCGCCCTTCGATTGGGAGAACGTGGGCGTCAAGGCGATCGACGAAAAGACTATCGCCTACACGACCAGCGAGCCCTGCCCCTATTTCCTCACCATGCTGGATTACGTCTGCTATATGCCGCTCAACGCCCAGTTCCTCGAGGAAAAGGGCGATCAGTTCGGCCTGGCGACCGGCAATGACACCGTGCTTTACTGCGGTGCGTACATCCTCAGCGAGTTCAAGCCCCAGGAAAAGCGCGTTTTCAGCAAGAATGAATCCTACTGGGACGCCGAGCACGTCTACCTGACCAAGCTGGAGCAGACCTACAACAAGGAAGCCTCCACGCTGTCTCCGGAACTGTATCTGCGCGGCGAGATCGACTCGGCGACCATCACCTCGACCATCGCGGCCGAGTGGCTGGCTGACGAGGAGAAGGCCGATCTGATTCACCCGGTGCGCCAGGTGGGCCAGTATTCCTATTTCTTCTGCTTCAACTTCGATCCTCAGTTTGACGAGGTCTACGAGCCGGAAAACTGGAAGATCGCCGTGAACAACGAGAACTTCCGCCAGTCGATTTTGGCCGGCCTGAACCGCGTGAAGGCCAAGACCGTTATCGAGCCGGATAACCCCGAGGATCTGATCTGGGATACGCTGACCCCGGCGGACATCGTGGTCTACAACGGTACCGATTACACCGATATGGGCGCTCTGGCCGATGTCGCCGTTGAATTCAACGAGGAAA
>CAYOTH010000181.1:0-4719 GCA_964406835.1 uncultured Oscillospiraceae bacterium | reverse complement strand
CTCTATTATATCAGAAAAGGCCGCTTTTTGCGACCTTTTTTGACAGGCTGACCGCTTCTTCGCATGTCTTAATCATGCGAAGAAGCGGTTTTTGATAAACGTATTTCAGAATTTGACCGACCGCTTATTTCAGGAACAGAATCACCGGATTGAGCGTATAAACCGGCGTTTTGATAAGCCAATGCTCGCCTTGCTTTTCAAAATCAACCGCCGCGCGCGCGCCGTTGTCTGTCAGCCGCTCCACCGAATGCAGCGCCCCTTTCACCACCAGCTCAATCTCCTCCAGCGGATCAAAGCCCAGATTAAACAGCGCCACCAGACGCTCTCCCTGCGGGCCAAGCGCCGTCTTCAAGTACATTTCCGCATCGCCTGGATAGTAGACGGGAAGCTGATCGACCTCGTCCAAGAGGCGAATCAGCTGCTTTTTGCGCGATTCATTGAGGAAGGAAAAGCCCTCCGTAAAGTGGAAAGCCGCCTGAGGCGTCCCCGAAAAGACCACGCTGCGCCCGCCCAGCGGATTATCGTAAACCGTAACACCCGGAAAGAGCGGCACGCGCTCATGTCCATCATGCAGATGATAAACCTCGGACTCGGCCCGCACGCCCTCGCACGCAGGAAGCAGCTCGCAGACGTTTTTCTGAACGGGGCAGTCATTGCCATTGATAAAGAGACGCTCGGCGCTGGGCTGTGCGCCTGTCCACGGCCTGACCTCAACGCCAGTCAAATCGCCAAAGCCCCGCTCATTGAGGCGCATGGCCGTATCGGCCGCCAGAAACAGCGGCCCTTTAAACAGCTCACGAATCGCCTCGTCCTCAAAGGGCAGATCGGCCGGGCCCTCCATAAAGGCCGCGCCGCCCGGCTGCGCCGAAAAATAGAGCGGCAAGCCCAGCCGTTCCAACACGCAGACTGCCCAGCCATCTATGGAATCCACCACTGGAGACGAGGGAAATCCATATCCTGGCACATTCGTCAGCGGAATGCGGCAACCCTGCCATTCCAGCGCCGGATAAAGCGCCGCCATGGCCTCATAAAAGCCGCGATGCCTGGCCAATATAGCACGATAGGCCTTGCCGCTGTTCGGCTCAAAGGCATTCAAGCGGGTAATCCAATGCTTGGCCCCCTGCGCGCCCTCAAGAATCGAGGCAGTCAGGTGCGTATGCACGGTCTGCGCACCGGTGCTATAGCGGTTCTGCGGGCAGGTATCGCTCTCGTCAAGCAGCACATCCACCTTGCCTTTGAGCACCTCGCGCTGGGCGGCCGCATAGAGCATCTTGCTGGTCAAACAACGTGCTCCGGGCCAGGAATACATACCGTTATTCAGACGAACTATGACCGGATTGCCCCGTCCGGCCAGAATCTGCGCAATTTCACCGGCAAACTCAGCTGCCGGCCCGCACGCACAAAAGGAGCCGGGCAGCGACGGATCCACGCTGTCAATGCCCTCGCGCATGGCTTTAGCCGCGCCGATGAGCGCATCACCCTGCGTTTCAATAAAGATCTTTGTATAGCGCCGGTCTTCCTCGCTGACGCCCTGCGTGTGCCGATACAGCTCCTCGCGCGTCATATTCGTTCCGGCACGTCGGTTAAACTCTGCCATATGAAACGGACAGGCACAGCCATGCCCGGAAATACAGTGCATCAGGCGGAAGTCATCGTCCACCATGATGGTTTCGGGCCGATGCTCAGCCAGCCTGCGCATCACCTCGCGAAAATGATTGCGGAAATTTTCGTCATACGGACAGACCTTATTGGCCGCCTCGCCGTTTGAGAGACCGATATATGGCTGAAAACCAAACATCTGATTGAGCGGATAGCCGTGGCCAATGCTGGCCTGAACCAGTATGCCGCATTTCAGGCCCATTTCCGCCAGCCGATCACGTACCTTATCATAAATTCTGCCATACTGGCCCACCTTGTCAATCGGCGGATCGCCTTCCGGCACCAGCGTCATCATCATCAGCGCGCAAGTTGCCACGCCGCTTTCATACTGAGCGCGGATATCCTGACAGGTTTCTTCGATATGAGCTTCATCCAGCGGCATAATGGAATAAAGATACATGGACTCCCCTCCCTTTTGAGTCTCGCCCCCTTGCCGGGCCAGCGCTTCCTTTGCGCCTATTGTAATCCATATTGCTTTGTTCTGTCAAGTCCCTTTCCCCAGGCCGCCGGGCCGCTTCGGCAAGGCAGGATATTGCATTTTGAATAGCGCCATGCTATAATACAGGTAAATTATTGTCTCATCTCTGTTGCCCGACAGGAGGATAACCGCATGTATAAAATTGCTGTTCCCGTTTTCAACCGTCATTCCAACCGCACCATGGATACGCAGGCTACGCTGACCGAGCTGAAGAAGGCCGGCGCGCAGCGCGTCTGGCTATGTACAGCGCGCGGCCTTGAATCAGAGGATGTGTTGCAGGACGAGCTACGGCTCCTCAAAGAGCATCGCCTCTTCTTCGAAGCCAACGGGCTTGAAGTCGGCGCGTGGATGAGCTCTCTGGGCCATGGCGGCGCACTGTCGCACGATGAAAACAGCCTGCCCAACCTCGATCGCTATCAGAAAATCGTCGGCCTGAACGGCACGACCTGTGAAGACGGCTTCTGCCCCTCTGACGAAAACTTTGCCGCCACCTATTCCGAATGGATTGCCCGCGTGGCGCAGACAGGCATCCGGCTGATTATGCTGGACGACGACTTCCGCCTCTCCAATCGCCCCTGCGGCAGCGGTTGCTGCTGCGATATGCATATGGCTGAATACCGCCGCCGCGTCGGCGAGCCGATTGAACGCGCTCAGATGGCTTCGCTGATCTTTCAGGGTGAACGCAACAAATACCGCGATGCCTGGCTGGACATGGGCCACGACGCGCTCATCGGCCTGGCACAGAGAATCCGTGCCCGTGTAGACGAGGTGGATCCTACCGTGCGCGTGGGCGTGTGTGCCGTCATGGGCACCTGGGATATGGACGGCGTCAACGCCCTGGAGCTGACCAAAGCTCTGGCCGGAAAGACTCAGCCCTTCCTGCGCACCATTGGCGCGCCCTACTGGGCGGCCTTGGATCCTGCCAAGCGCCTTCATACCATTTTTGCCTACGAACGCCTGCAAAGTCACTGGTGCCGGGAGGAAAACGTCGAGCTGTTCTGCGAAGGCGATACCTACCCGCGCCCGCGCTATGCTACGCCTGCCAGCTATCTTGAGCTGTTCGACATGGCCATGCGCGCCGACTGCGGCTTTGACGGCATCCTCAAATACATGATGGACTATACCGCCTCGCCCCGCTATGAGCGCGGCTATATTGCCCGCATGGTGCGCAACAAACCGGCTTATGACTGGATTGAAGCCCACCTGATCAAGGGCGAAACGGAAGGCGCGGACATCGTCTGCCGCTATGAGCTTCTGCGCGATGCCGAAATGAACGCCGGACAGACGGCCGCCGAAATCACCGCGCCGCTGACCGCCTCGCTAGCCGCGCAATGCGGTATGCCCTTTACCTTCGACACACGCAGCGCGCACATTGTCTGCGGTGAGGACGCCCGCACCCTGCCGCTGTCCCTGCTTGACGACGGCCTGATTTTGGATGCCACGGCGGCGCGTCTTCTGACAAATCGCGGCATCGACGTGGGCGCGCAGGCCTGGGGAACGCCTCAGTCCGTAAGCGGCGTGGAACACTATCTGGCCGAGGACGAGCATGTGATGGCTGGAAATGCCGACCGGCTGTATCCTGTCTCGCTCGCCCAAAAGGCCGAGGTCCTTTCCACGCTTCACGACATGCCCTCCTGCTATCGCTATGAAAATGCCGCCGGACAGCGCTTTGTCGTGCTCTGTTTTGCCCTGACAACCGCCTATGCCAACACCGGGCTGATTCGTTCCTATTGCCGCCAGCGCCAGCTGATCGAAGGCCTCGAATGGGCTGGCCGCAAAAAGCTGCCGGCGGTTCTGCTGGGCGAGCCGGATATCTACCTGACCTGCAAGCGTCAAGCCGACGGGCTCAGCGTCGGGCTTTGGAATCTTTCGGCAGACGTTATCCCCGAGGTGCGCCTTCGCCTGGACAAGGCCTATTCGGCGCTCAGCCTCTTCAATGCCGAGGGGACGCTTGAAGGCGATCATGTCGTTTTGAACAGCGACATCATGCCCTTCTCGTTTACGGGCTTTGTTTTGAAAAATTAACTTGCCATAGGCATGCAAGGGTGGTATACTATCAGAGTGCTGTGAAACAGCTTGTGCCATAGACAGCAGGTGCTTATCGCTTAATGACATGTTAGATGTCGCCAGCCGAGGCGTAATGGTTGTGACATCCGATGTTTTGTCGCCCTTGCGTCGTGTGCGCAAGGGCGTTTCATATGCCGTCATTTTCTGGACGGATATGGAGGTGTTTTACAATGTCCAAAAATTTTGAAATCAAGCAGGCTGCCGTCGCCGATATCAAGGCGAAGTTCGAGCAGGCCAAGTCCGTTGTCATGATCGATTATCGCGGCATGACCGTGGCCGAGGTCACCGAGCTGCGCAACCAGTTCCGCAAGAGCGGCTGTGAATACGCCGTTCTGAAGAACACCCTGGTGAAGCTAGCTGCCAAGGAAGCCGGTCTGGAGGGCTTCGATCCCTTCCTGAACGGCCCCACCGCCGTGGCTTTCGGCATGGCTGACGCCGTTGCCCCCGCCAAGGTGTGCAAGGACTTCATCGAGAAGGCCAAGAAGGGTACCATCAAGTGCGGCATGGTCGATGGC
>CAYOTH010000180.1:0-4729 GCA_964406835.1 uncultured Oscillospiraceae bacterium | reverse complement strand
TGCTGATTTCCGGAACCGGCGAGGTGATTGAGCCGGATGACGACGTGCTGGCCATTGGCTCGGGCGGCAATTACGCCCTGGCTGCAGCGCGGGCGCTGCTTGAAAACACCGATATGAGCGCCGATCAGATCGCCGAAAAGGCGCTGCACATCGCCGCGTCGATTTGCGTTTACACCAACGATCACATCCGCGTGGAGGTGATCGACGCATGAATCAGCTGACGCCCCGTGAAATTGTCCGCGAGCTGGATCGTTATATCGTTGGCCAGGAGGACGCCAAGCGCGCCGTGGCTGTGGCTCTGAGAAACCGTTATCGCCGCGCGCAGCTTCCCCGCGAAATGCAGGAGGAAGTGACGCCCAAGAACATTTTGATGGTCGGCCCGACCGGCGTAGGTAAAACCGAAATTGCCCGGAGGCTGGCCAAGCTGGTGGACGCGCCCTTTGTCAAGGTCGAAGCCACGAAGTTTACCGAGGTCGGCTATGTGGGACGCGACGTGGAGACGATCGTGCGCGATCTGGTGGAGACGTCCATTCGCCTGACCAAGGAAATTCATCAGTCGCGCGTGCATGTCAAGGCCTGCGAGGCGGCCGAGGTGCGCCTGGCCGATCTGATCATTCGCCCGGCCAAGAAGGCGTCCAACCCGATCGACGTGTTGCTGGGTAATAAGCCGCGCACGCCTGAGCTGCCTGCCGAGGAGAAGGAGCAGCTCTCTAAAAAGCGCGGCGAGGTGATCGCTCGGCTGCGTTCCGGCGAGCTGGAGCACCAGATTGTTGAAATCGAAGTGGAGGAGATCACGCCCCACAACGAAATTCCTGGCACTGACGTCAATATGAACGACGTGCTGGGCGGCATCATGCCCAAGAAGACGAAGATACGCAAGGTCGAGGTTCAGGAAGCGCGCCGCATTCTCATCAACGAGGAGGAGCAGAACCTGATCGATATGGACGCGGTGTACGGCGAAGCCATTGAGCGCGCCGAGCAGGACGGCATTGTCTTTATCGATGAAATCGACAAGGTGGCGGGCAAGGCTTCCGGCCATGGCCCCGATGTCTCCCGTGAGGGCGTGCAGCGTGATATACTGCCCATCGTAGAAGGCTGCACGGTGCAGACCAAGTACGGCCCGGTCAAAACGGATCACATTCTCTTTATCGCGGCGGGCGCGTTCCACGTTTCAAAGGTTTCGGATCTGATTCCGGAATTGCAGGGCCGCTTCCCGGTGCGCGTCGAGCTGAAGCCGCTGACCGTCGAGGATTACAAGCGCATCCTGACGCAGCCTGAGAACGCGCTGATTCGCCAGTATCAGGCGCTGCTGGCCGTCGATAAGGTCGATCTGTCGTTTGATGCTTCGGCCATCGAGGTCATTGCCGAGCAGGCTTTTGCCGCCAACGAGCAGATGGAAAACATCGGCGCGCGTCGGCTACACACCGTGCTGGAGGAGTTGCTCAACGACATTGCATTCAACGCCGGCGGCGGGGATTGCCCCGAGGTGCGCGTGCAAGTCGATGCCGATTACGTTTCCCGGCAGATGAAGATCAAAGAACAGCCAGATATGAAGCGCTATATCCTCTAAAATAGTTTATATTCGAATAGAAGGACAGCCCGTCGGCCAGTAAAACGGCAGGCTGTCCTCTTTGTATTGAGACGCTGAAAAACAGACTTTGGTATATTATGCGCAATGCGTATAAGTTGAAAAGGCCAGAGGGCGCGGGCTTTGAGGCAAGTATCCTGCGCGCTGAAAGTGGACTTTTCAGTGAAACGGACTGCGGTCTATTAGATGCAGATGTTTGCTTTAAAATGTAGTCGGCTAGGAGGAAGTAACTGTTTTCAGAGCAGAGGCTTAAAAAAGCCGTCTTGCTTCAAAAAAGGGCGGTTTAGCAGGGGGCAGCACGGCCTTGAAAAGCGAGTTATTGTTCGTTCTTTCGGGTTTTGCTGGTGGTTGTTCTCTTTAAAGGAGAAATAGACTTCGGTCTATTGCAAGGTTACTTGGAAGTGTTTTGCCGGAGCGTTCTCGGCGCGGACGGTTCAATAGTAGTCCCGGCCAAAGAAAGGGGGATGTTTCGAAGGGGAAGCCTACCACGGAGGCGTTGTTGCCCGAACAGTCTGATTCCGGCTCGCTTTAAGCGTTGTTGGAGATGCTAAAACGAAATTGTCAAGGGACTGACCCTATGGCGTTAGATAGACTTTCGAAGGTCGCTTGACTTCGGAAGTTGAATGACGATTTTTGGCTTAAATGGGATTTTGCCAGGGCCTCGGAATATTCGGACTGTTTTTTTTGGCAGGGGTGAACCGCCAAACGAAATTTGATGTGTGAAAAGCCGTTGCTTTTATGGGGCTGCGATTGCAGTGCTTAAAAAGAATTGGTGCGGTCAAGCGGGCAGAGGAAGATAGCTTTGCAAAGCATTCAATTAAACCAAAGTCGGCTTTGCACAGCGCTGGTCTGTGATAGCCGCTAAAAAGTGCTTTGCTTTAAACAGGCAAATAAAAAAGACGCGCCGGTCAGGACGCGTCAGAGGATGAAAACAGACCAAAGTCGTTAAATGGGTTCGATGTATTCAAAGGCCCGCTCGATATATTCGATTTCGTTGGGCAGACGAATCAGCAGCGCGTCAAAGCGTGCCGTGCGCTCCATGAGGCCGTTTCGCTGAAGATAGACAAGGGCGGCCTTGGAGAGGCGCTTCTGCTTGGTGTAGCCTATGGCCTCGTGCGGATCGGAACGCGTGCGCAGCTTGACTTCGACAAAGGCGATCACGCCGTCGATTTCAGCCACGATATCGATCTCGCCGCCACGAACGGTAAAGTTGCGCGCCAGAATGCGGGCGTTTTTCTGCTCGGTCAGGTATTTGACGGCGATGTCCTCGCCCATGCGGCCGACGCTTCGGGTATCCATTAGGTCTCACCGCCCAGTATGCCGCGAATGAAGCTGCGCCGGTGCTCCGGGCAGGGGCCGTACTTTTTGAGTGCAGCGATGTGCTCGGGCGTGCCGTAGCCCTTGTTACGTGCAAAGCCGTACTCGGGATAGCGCTCGTCCAGCAGCGCCATGTAGCGGTCGCGTGTGACCTTGGCGATGATCGAAGCTGCGGCGATCATGTAGCTGACCGCATCGCCGTGAATGATGGCCGTGGCCTCGCCAGGCAGATGCAGCCCGGTCACGGCGTCCACCAGAAAGTGCGCGCCCACAGCCTCAGCGGCGGCTTCTTCCATGGCGGCCTTGGTGGCGTTGAGGATGTTCATTTCGTCAATCTGCTGGGGCGTGCGCCAGCCGGTTCGAACGTAATCGGCGTTCTGCATCAGCAGATCAAAGAGCTTTTCGCGCTTCTTTTCAGCCACTTTTTTCGAATCATTGACGCCGGGAACCAGCTTGTTTTCCGGAACGATGATGCAGGCGGTGACGACCGGGCCAGCCAGCGGGCCGCGGCCCACCTCGTCCATGCCGGCAACGGTCAGGTGCTGCGCCCAAAGCAGCTTTTCCTGTTCGGTCATGCGCTCAAGGCGCTGCAAATCGGTTTCGCGGGGCATGACGATCATCTCCGTTTGAAAATTTATCGGGAGCGCTTGGGTTTGCCTTTGGCACGCGGCGCGGCATGGGGCGCTGAGCCGTTCTTCGGCGCGGGGCGGCGGGCGGGACGGGCATCGCCGCTTCGGTGCATCGGCTTTTTCTTCATGTCGGGGCGCTCGTCCAGCTCGGCTTGAAGAACATGAATCGGCGCGGTATCGCGGGCGCATTCGCCGGGCTTCTGGATGGAGATTTTGCCGATTAACCCGGCGCGGAATTCGTCCAGCACCAGTGCGGAGGCTCGGCTCAGGTCGCTCTTTCCGCCGGCAAGAAGCCAGCCACGGCCCTGGCAGATGCGATCCAGCACCGTGGGCGTATCGTGCCATTCGCCGTCGTATTCAGGCTGCGGCGGGTCAATGTCCTCAGGCGTGATGTGAAAGCGCTCGCACACGGCCTGAGGCGCCTGTTCGTAGAGCAGCTTGACCAGATCGATGGCCAGGCCCTCGCTATCCAGAATTTCGTCGCGAATCGAGCCCAGATAGGCCAGCAGACGCGCGTCGCCCTGGTCGCTCAGCTTGGGCCAGAGCATGCCGGGCGTGTCCATCAGTTCAAGATACGGCCCGACCTTGACCCACTGCTTATTGCGCGTGACGCCGGGGCGATCGCCCGACTGGGCAATGGTGCGCCCGAAGAGGCGGTTGATGAATGTCGATTTGCCGACGTTGGGAATGCCGATGACCATCAGACGGGCGGTTTTGTTGACACCGCGCGCCTTCATGCGCTCAATGGCGGGAGCGCAGGCCTCTTCAATGGAGGCCATGACATCGTGCGTGCGGCCGCCGTTGGCGTTGAAGCGGATGGGGTGTAGCCCCATTTTGCGGTAGTGTTCAAGCCAACGGGAGGTGACGGCGTCGTTGGCCAGGTCGGCCTTGTTGAGGAGCAGTATGCGCGTTTTCCCGCGGCAGAGGTAGTTGAGATCAGGGTTGCGCGTGGCCTGAGGCGCGCGGGCATCGCATAGCTCAATCACGGCGTCAACCGAGCTGAGCTGATCGATTAGCATGCGGCGTGTTTTGGCCATATGGCCGGGGTACCAGTTAATCTCCGGCATGAAGGACACCTCCCGGTGGTTCAAAATCAAAGTAGGACGCGCGGCATCAGAGCGTGCTGCGCGCAGCTTGTCGGGATAAAAAACAAAGACCGCGCGGACGCGGTCTTCTGTTCGAGAATTACTTCTCC
>CAYOTH010000179.1:0-4772 GCA_964406835.1 uncultured Oscillospiraceae bacterium | reverse complement strand
GTGTGGTATAGCCGTGATTCACTCATGCCGCACAGGCGGGCGATGTCAGATATGGAAAAATCGTCGATGCAGTGCTCTTCAATGTAGACCAGCGCCGTTTCAAGCGCATCCTGAAGCGGCGGCGTGGGTTCGCGCAGCATGATTTCGCTGAGCCGATTGTAGAGCGAAAGCCCTTCACAGAGCGCTGACAGATTCTTTTCAGGCGTATGGTACTCATCCAGCAACTGGGTAAAGAACGCGCTGTAATCTTCGATGGCCGGGAGCACCTGAAAGTAAAACGGATCGCCCTGGACAGGCAGCAGCCGGGAGGCGCCGTTTTCAATGGCGCGGCGCTGAAAGCTGAAATACAGCGCAATGCATTCGGCGTTTTCCCGCCAGTGCGAGGCATAGCGCCGACGGCGCGGGAAATACACCAGATCGCCGCCCCGGGCTTCGAGCGTGCGGCCGCCGGCGTCAATGCGCAGCGAGCCGCTGAGCAGATAGCACAGGCTGCATTGGTTCAGGCCTAGGCGATTGTCAATATCCGCGTCCTGTGAATGACCAAAATGCGTGACACAAAAGTAGACGGGCGAAAGCAATGTATAGGGCTGTGCGCAGGGCATAAACAGACCTCCGAATGCAGAATAGTGTCCATTTTAGATAGTATACCGCATCAAAGCGCGGCCTGTCAATGGGGCGGGTGAAGTTTTGTCGGGGTGCGTGATCGAAAAGGAGTTGACGGCTGGATGGAGTTTATGGAACGCATCGAATATATCGATTTGGGCGACGGGCGGGGCCCGCTTGGCACGGTGCTGGCGGGAAAAAGGCCGCGCGTGCTGCTTATGCTTTGCTGCGGGGGCGATCCGCTGCCGTTTATGAAAGACGCCTTTGGGAAGTCGGGGCCTGATGATGAGACGGCGCTCGTTTTTTCGATGTCGGCCGATTGGGATCGCGATTATACGCCCTGGCCTTCGCAGGCTCTGCGAGGCCGTCTGTTTTCGGGCGGAGCGCGCAATTACTATCGCACGACCATTCTGCCGCTGTGTCAGGCGGCGCAACAGCGCTTTGAAACGATTGAAGCGGTGGGCATCGCCGGGCATTCGCTGGGCGGATTGTTTGCGCTCTATGCCGCGTCTCAGCCGGATTCTCCGTTTGACCGGGCGGGCAGCGTGTCGGGCGCTTTGTGGTACGAGGGCTTTATAGACTATCTCGGCCAGGCCTCTTTTCCGGCGCTGCGGCAGGCCTATCTGTCGCTGGGGCGGTGGGAGGCCGGGCGGGGACGCGGCCCTATGGGACAGGTAAACGAGGCCACGGCGCAGATCGACAGTCTGCTTTCGCAGCGGCTGGGGCGTGAGAAGGTATGCTTTGAATGGAACAACGGCGGTCATTTTTATGAAATTCCTCAGCGTATGGAACGCGCTGTTCAAATGTTGCGTAAACTATGATGCTAAATAGTTGACATATAACCCGCGCCGTGCTATGATAAGCTCAGTTCATTCCAAGGAGGCAGAGCGATGCGGATGGGCAAAAACCTCAGACAGATGACGTTGGGCGCGTTGTTTACGGCGTTGATGGCCGTGTGTGCCTGGCTCACCGTGCCTTTTGTTGTTCCCTTTACAATGCAGACGTTTGCATTGTTTGCGGCGCTGAATTTGCTGGGCTGGCGGGGGACGCTGGGCTCGCTGGCAGCTTATTTTCTGCTGGGGGCGATCGGACTGCCTGTGTTTTCTGGCTTTTCGGGCGGCATAGCGCATTTGATCGGGCCGACGGGCGGTTATATGCTGGGCTTTGCCGTATCGGCGTTGGTTTATGGCGGCGTGGAGCGCGCTCTGGGGCGAGGAAGGCGCGCACGCATAACAGGGATGCTGGCGGGGCTTCTGGCCTGCTACGCGTTCGGAACGGCCTGGTTCATGCTGGTCTATACAGGCAGTCCGGGGGGAGTTAATCTGGCGGCGGCGCTGTCCTGGTGCGTGCTGCCCTATATTGTGCCGGATCTCATCAAGATGGCGCTGGCGCTTCTTTTAAGCGAGCGCATTGAGAAGGCTGTTTCTCTTCGGTAGATAAGACCGCTTTATAGCCACAACCTTAAAGAACTCTTCGGTGGGCGACGAGAGCCTGCCGGGGAGTTCTTTGTTGTCTGAAGACGGTGGGGTCTTGGGATTATGAAGGGAATGCTTTTTTAAATATATCCTTTCTTGTGGGGTGGTGCAAAGCCGAGAGCGTGACGATAAGACCTTTAGGGCGCTTTCCGGAGGAGGGAGATGGTCGTTTGAGGAAACGGCATAAGGCCTTTAAAAGTATCTTCGAGCAGAAGAGAATAAAATCACAACTACAATCATCCGTTAAGCGGTTGATTTGCCCCGGTTCTATAAGGGCTTATTTACTGTGATTACCCGCTAAAGAGAGCATCGAGAGTATCGTCAATCACACTCTTTGTTTTGCAAATCCCTGCTTGGAAATTCATACAAGGTGCTATTTCAGCTTATACCGTATTGATGACTTGCTGTTTCCCAGTGGATTCCCATCGACTATGGGACTGTATGACTTTGGCTAAAGCTCTTTTTCATGACGTCCGGTTCAAATGGGGGGGTATATCGCCTATTTGGCTAACAGTAAAAAAGCCGACCGTCCCACGAAGGGAACGAACGGCGGTTGAGGGGACGGAATTATTCACTGCGCAGCGCGATGACGGGATCCTTGCGCGCGGCGATGCCCGAGGGAATCAGGCCGGCGATGAAGGTCAGCAGCATGCTGATGAACACCAGGATCACGGCGCCGCCGACGGGGAGCGTGGCGCTGAGGATGCTGATGCCGGTCACGGCGTGCAGAATCATGTTGATCGGGATGGTCAACAGCAGCGTGATGCCGATGCCCAGCAGGCCCGCAATCAGGCCGACGGACAGCGTTTCGGCGTTGAAGACGCGGCTGATATCGCGCTTGGAAGCACCGATGGCGCGCAGAATGCCGATTTCACGCGTGCGCTCCAGCACGGAGATGTAGGTGATGATGCCGATCATGATCGAGGAAACCACCAGCGAGATGGCCACGAAGGCGATCAGCACATAGCTGATGGCGTTGATGATTGTGCTGACCGAGGACATCATCAGCGCGACGTAATCGGTGTAGGTGATGACGTCTTCTTCGGTCGCCTGCTCGTTGTAATCGGCAATCAGATCAGCCAGAGCGTCTTTGTCGGCAAAGTTGGAAGCGTAAATGTTGATGCTGGATGGGGAAGAGGCATCGACATAGCCCAGAAGCTCAAGGTTTTCTTCGTAGGTCGAATCGGACTGCGCGGCCGGCATGTATTCGTCATACAGCGCAGCGGCTTCCGCGTCGGTAAAGGTCATGGCTTCGAAGGCCTGCGCCAGAGCCTGAACGCTCTGCTCGGCCAGCTGCGCGCGCACCTGCTCGGCGTACTGCGCGCTCTGCATGGCGGTCAGCGTCTGCGTGAGGTAGCCCAGGCGCGTCTCCTCGTCTATTTCGGCCAGATAGCCCTGAACGGTGGCTTCGTCCGCGCCGGTCTGCTGAACAAAGGCATTGACCAGCAGGGCGTTGAGGGTCTCCTCGTCGGAGGTGGCGATGGTCTGCTGCACAGCCTGAGCGATGGTGGTCTCGTCCGGCACGCTTATCAGGGTCGTGTACAATTCAGCCTTGGCGGCTTCATTCAGCGTGGCGGCGTATTCGGTAAAGCGCTGCGCCTTGTCGCTGTCGCTGAGGTCGGTTTCGGCCTCGAAGGGCAGGTTGCAGAGCACGTCGGTATCCGGGTTATCCAGCTGAAGCCCGATCAGCTCGTTGCTTTCAGCGCGATCAATGATGGTGTCGGTCAGTGCGGAGGTGTAGGCGATGGCGCCGCCCAGCATGGAGGAAACGGCGTCCTCACTTGAACGGATGATACCCACGACGTTCAGCGTGAGCGCCTTGTCGCTGTCGTAGAGGAACTCAAGCCCGGCCTGCGTGCTCGACAGATCAATGTAGGTGCCGTCCTCCTGAAGCTGCTGGCAGTCGGCCGGCAGGATATAACGGAAGGAGAGGCTGCACAGCTCGTCGTAGGTCCAGGACATAGTCAGCTCGTTTTGCGTTTCGTCTCCGGTCATGGCGGCGAAGAGTTCGTCGCCGGTGCGCAGGCCCAGCGCATAGAGCGTGAGGTCGGTCAGCTGGTTGCTCTTGTCCAGAACCAGCACCACCTCGTTGGCGGCTTCAGGCCAGCGGCCGCTCAGCAGGTCATACTGTTCGTAAAGCAGCGGGTTGATCAGCTCGCCGTTTTCGCCGGAGAGCAGCTCTTCCCAGATGCTGTAGGTGTTCATGGCCGTCGAAGTGGCGGCGGGCATACTTACGCCGGCCGATTCGTACATCGATTCAAAGAGTGTTTTGGTATCGCTTTTGACGATTTTTCCGTCGATATCGCGTACGAAGATGTTCAGGTCGACGTCATAGGCATACTGTATGCTGCTGGCGTACACGGAAAATTCCGGCGTGGCGGCAATGTAATCGCGGAAGGCGGCCAGATTATTGCTGGTGTATTCAGCGTTGTTCATGCTGTCCATTAGGTCGGCCATGACGCTGCTGGCGTGAACCACGCTGGTGTCCTCCTGCGTCGCCTCAAAGCTCTCCTGACGAACGTTCATCAGGGAAGAGATCATGGTGGACATATCGAGCGATTCGCTTTCCAGCGTAATCGGATAGCTGGAGAGGGTGTCCTCCTGAACGCGGTTGATGTAGTTCTGCACGCCGGTGGAGACCGAAAGGATCAGCGCAATGCCGATGATGCCGATGGAACCGGCAAATGCGGTAAG
>CAYOTH010000178.1:0-4818 GCA_964406835.1 uncultured Oscillospiraceae bacterium | reverse complement strand
ACATAAAGCTGCGACTTGGGCGAGACCAGTTCCTCCGCGTAATCAAGCGTTTCGCGGATGTAGGCGATAATCCGGTCGGTCTCCTGCTCGACTACCTCGCTGACAAACTTCCGGGGGAAGGCCACAACCGAGCCGTCCTCCAGCTCAACCTGCGGGTCGCTCTGCTCTTCAAACTGATCGGGCGTATAGATATACCCCTGCTTGACCGTCTCCGCCTCGTTCATCGAGGTCTCCAGCGCTCCGGCCAGCTCTGCCGTGATATCGCCGCCGCCACGCGGAATGGTCGTATGATACGTTATGGCGTCGCCCTCAATCACGGAAACCTCCGTATTGAGATAGCCCACGTCAATCAGAATCGGCTTGCGGTCGCGCTCATCATAGGAAAGCAGCAGCAGCGCCGAACCCAGAGCAGGAGCCATATACGCCTTGACTTCGATATCAAGCCCCGCCAGAAGCGCGCGCGTTTCATCGATGAACTGCGAATCGGCCTGAATAAAAGAGACCATCGCCGTCAGACGCTTGCCCTTGGAATTGACCGGCGCCATGGTGTGCTTGCCGCCGTCCACGCTGAACCAGGCCGGGCTTCTGTGCAATACATGCCCGCCGTTTTCATCCAGCGCCAGCTGATCGGCTGCATCGTCCATCACGCGCGCGATCTCATCGTCGCCGACACGCCCGTCCTCGGAGAGGATATCGACCTCGCCAATGGCCGTCACGACATTGATATTGTCGCCGGGAACGCCCACATAGACCTCATGAATCCGGCGCTTGGCCTCAACCTCCGCCGCACGGATGGACGCCTCAATCGCGCCCGGAAGCTCCTCTTCGTTGTTCCAGCGGCCGTTGCAATAGCCCGAATAGGGCACCGTGCCTGAGCCGATGATATCACAGCGCGTAAAGCTGCCGCTCTCTGCGATCAGCGTAATGATCTTTGACGTTCCGAATTCAATCGCCGCCGCTACCGTTTTCATTGAAATTGATCGCCTGCCTTATCGGGGACGCAGCCTTGTGCATCCTACATTGGTACCTATCCATTATACATGTTTTTTGCGCCGTTGAAAAGGGCTTTAATGAACTTTTCACGGCTATATCGATTAATTTTATGACAAAAATGCTTCTATCGATTGGCATAGATTGCGTTTTTGCCCGTCGAGACATCCATCACGCCGCTCATGACGCCTTCCTCTGTCAGCTTTTCCAGAACACGCCGCGCCCATACCAGCTTTTCGCTTAGATCCTGACTTTCGCCCAGAATAATCTGAACGCCCGTGCGCGAAACCAGATACAGATTATAGCCGTCCCGAACGTTGACCTCCGAAATCAGCGAGGTCATATTCGTGTCCTCCAGCGCCGTCAAAATGGCGGTCATATTCTCCCGCTGATCCGGATCGGCCGTCTCAATCACGCGCCCCTGCGCGCCCAGCGAAACGTCCATCGTCACCGTAATCAGATCCCCTGCCGGCATCGCGGCCAGCCGTTCAAGAATCACGCCATCCTCGTCAATCACTAAAATCACGCCGGCGCAGCTGACCGTCGCGCGTGCAAAGCGTTCCTCAACGCGCAACAGCACCCGATCCGGATAAAGAATATCCAGTCCTGTCAATTCGACATAGCTGTTTCGCGAAAAGTTCCCGTAAATCCGCTCTTTTTCGATTTTCAGCGTATCCTCGCCCAGAATCAAGCCGGAAATCGCCGCAATCTCGGCATCAGTATAAAGTATATTGCCTTCTACGACGATCTCCTTGAGCGTAAAAACGCGGCTTTTAATCAGCAGGGCGGCAAGGCACAGCACAATCATCAGCGCCAGAAACCGCCCCCGGCCCCGCCGCTGATATGACGCTCCCCGTCCTGATGCCATGCTCCCGCCTCCCCGTCAAATTCTTGCAATGCGCGCGCCCAGCGCAGAGAGCGTTTCCTCGAGGCGCTCATAGCCCCGGTCAATCAGCGAAACGTTTTCAACCTCCGTCAGGCCATCCGCAGCCAGCGCCGCCATCACCAGCGCCGCGCCGGCTCTTAAATCGCGCGCCGTCACGCGGGCTCCGGTCAGACAGCCGCCCCGCACGACCGCCGTGCGGTGATGCACAGTGATGTCCGCACCCATGCGCACCAATTGCGCCGCATGGTTAAACCGGCTTTCAAAGACGTTTTCCACAATGATCGAGGTTCCCTCAGCCACGCAGCACAGCGCCATCATCTGCGCCTGCATGTCGGTCGGAAAGCCCGGATAAGGCTGCGTAAAGGCATCCACGGCGCGCAGCCTGCCCGGCGCTTCCAGCCGGATTTCCTGCTCGCTCTCCTCGATGTGGCAGCCTGCCTCGCGCAGCTTGCATAAAACAGCGTCCAAACTGCCCGGCACCGGGCCTGAGAGGCTCACGCAGCCGCCGGTCATGGCCGCCGCCGCCAGCAGCGTCCCCGCGGTAATCCGGTCGGCAATCGGGCGATACACGGCGCCATGCAGCGCGTCAACACCCTCAATGACCACCATGCTGCTGCCCGCGCCGCTGATTTTGCCGCCCATGGCATTGATGAAATTCTGCAAATCGACGATTTCCGGATCGCGCGCCGCATTGCGGATCACCGTCTTGCCCCGGGTCAGCACGGCAGCCATCATCAGGTTTTCCGTTGCGCCCACGCTGGGGAAATCCAACAGCACATCACCGCCGTGCCGGTTTCGTCCGTCGCAGTAAATGCGCCCGTGCTCCTCGCGAATATCCACGCCCAGTTGGCGCAACCCTTTAAGGTGCAGATCAATCGGGCGAAGACCAATCTCGCAGCCGCCCGGATATGTAACCGTGGCCCGACCAAAGCGGCTAATCAGCGGCCCCAGCATAAAAATCGACGAGCGCAGCCTCTTCGAAAGCAAATCCGGCATTTCACAGCGGCAAGCTGTTCCGCAGTCAATCAAAAGCATGCGTTCCTGCCGCTCGACAGAAGCGCCCAGCTCGCTCAATATGCGCGTCATGTTGTCGATGTCCTCAAGCTTTGGACAGCCGACCAGCCTCACGCGCTCCGGCGTCATAATGGCCGCAGCCAATATCGGCAAAACGGCATTCTTGGCCGCCGGAATATCCGAATGCCCTGCCAGGCGCGCGCCGCCCATAATTCGAAAAATTTCGCCCATGCTTACGCACCTCCACTTCATACAGCACACCCTTATGGATATGCGCCTTTTGTGGAGGCGTGCATGACCCACTCATCCAATCCGATGCCTCGAAATATTCAAAAGCACGCCCAGGGCGCCCATCAATACGGCGATCGAGGTACCTCCCGCGCTGAAAAAAGGAAGTGGCTGCCCTGTTGTGGGCATCAGCCCGGTGACAACCGCCATATTCATCATCGTCTGCACGCCGATCATACAGGTGATGCCACCCGCCAGCAAGCTGCCGAAGCGATCCGGGCAGCGCACAGCCACCCGCAGGCCAAAGAACAGAAACAACGCAAAAAGCGCCACCACCGTAAGACACCCCATCAGTCCCAGATCCTCGCCCACCACGGCGAAAATAAAATCCGATTCCGGATAGGGCAAAAACGCGTATTTCTGCCGCCCGCGCCCCAGCCCCATACCAAACAGCCCGCCCGAGCCAAAGGCCATCAGCGATTGCGCCAGCTGATAACCTTCGTTGCTCAGCATGGCGAAGGGATTCCGGAAGGAAAGCATTCGCGCCCGGCGATACTCTGCCGAGAAGGCGTAAAACGCCCCCACAGCCACACCGCAGCAACCCGCCAGTCCCAGATGAAGCCAGCGCGCCCCGGCCATCAGCACCATGAAGCCCGAAGCGATGACAATGCTGCCTGCCGTGCTCAGGTTGGGCTGAAGCAGTATCAGCGCGAACATGACGACCGGCATCACAAAGACGGGAATCAGCCCTGAAAACAGCTTGCGCACGTCGCGTCGGCTCTGGCTGAGCATACGCGCCATGTGCAGTATAACCGAATACTTGGCCAGCTCGGAGGGCTGAAAACTCACCGGGCCAAGACGCAGCCAGCGCCTCGAGCCGTTCAAGCTCTTTCCAATGCCCGGAATGGCCACTAAGATCAATAGCAGCAGGCTCAGGCAGAGCAAACTGCTGCTATAAAGGGGCTTTTGTAAAATTCTGTAATCGATGCGCAGCATAAAGGCCATGATCAGCGCGCCCAGTGCCATGCCCATCAGCTGGCTGATGACCTCGGCCATCGGCGTTCCCGATGTATCCTGCGCATTGTAATAGCTGGCGGCATACAGCGTGACCAGCCCGAAGGCCATCAGCAGAAGCGCCGTCACCAGTACGCCCCGGTCACAGGGGCGCTTATCTTGTATCCAGGAACTGCCGGTTTTGTCTTTTGCGCCGTTTCCAAGCGAAACAGACGTCACCCTGGCCTATTCTCCCCTTCTGCGCCGCCCGTTCAGGCGCGCGCCGTCATTTTATGAACGATGTCCTTAAAAATATCGCCGCGTTCCTCGCAGTTGTTGAACATATCAAAGCTGGCACAGGCCGGAGAAAGCAACACATTGCCGCCCGGCACAGCCAGAGAACGCGCCATGTCAATCGCCGCCTGAAAATCAAAACCGGCATGATGAATGGCCTCCTGTGCATAGCCCACGCGGCGAAGCGTCTCATCAAACTGCGCCGCTGTCTGGCCAATCAGCACAACATTTTTAATAAACGGACTGTCCTTAATGGCCGTACACAGCTGCGTAAAATCGTTTTTCTTGTCCGAGCCGCCCAGAATCATCACCGTGTCCGCCTTCATCGTTTCCACGGCCTTGATCGTCGAATCGGCATTCGTGCCCTCGGAATCATCGATATAGCGCACACCGTCCAGCTCGCGCACAAACTC